>CALEMP010000020.1 GCA_937910685.1 uncultured bacterium | reverse complement strand
ATCAGCCGCTCCAATCTCGTTGCCCTACAAGGAAAGTGAAACTACTGGAGAATGCCTGGGTCGTTCTCTGCGCTTCCCTGGGTGGCACGGCAGGAGCCCTCCTCCTTGGGCTGAAGTTCTCCTCCTCCCCCTCGCGCTCGTCGGCGCGGTGATAGGGCTGCTCGTTGGCCGACTGCTCGGCAAGTACATCCCAATCAGCGAGTGGTTCAGCTGATCGGGTGAAGCGGCTCCTCTGAGCTAAACCCCAAGGACGCCCTTCAAGCCTTTCTCGATCTCGGCACGGCCGAACATGTGGCCGGGGATTTTCACCTTGGCCTCTCCATCGCCGTCGAACACGACCAGTCCGTGCTTTAGGTCCGTGAACCCAAAGGCCTCGATGTCATCCGCAGCTGCTGCGGTATCTTTAGCTGAGACGATCGTAAAGATCGCCCGACCCTCGTACTCCTGCTCCAACTCGCGCACGGCGGTGGAGACTTTGATGCAGAACGGTCAGTTGTCAGCGACCAAGTAGTAGCGAACCTCGGGCAGGGCGACAGCCGCGACCATCTCCTCGGAGACAGGGATCGGCTGGACAGCCTCGTCGGCGACCTGGCCTTCAGGGGCATTCCCGGCTTCGTCCTTGGGGATTGGGCTGCAGCTGGGGACGCCACACTCAACTTCTTCGTCGTCTCACTCATCGTGGCTTGCGTGGGCCTCCTGTTGTGGCGACGAGACCTGCTGACCGGGTCTGAGTTGTTCGCTCGAGCGGCACTCACTTCCTCCGGCATCTTGCTACCTGCAGCCTTCTCGCCCGCACTCAATGTGCCCGTCTTTGTGGGCATTCTCCTTCTCGGTCCCGTTGTGCTCTTTATTGCGTCTCTGTTGATTGGAGCAATGCTCGGGAAGCTCCGTCGAGGCGCGCCAGATCAGCAGGCGGTCTAACAAGGCAATGCAACGGATGGGGCTACCCCCGACCGCTGATCACCCCAACCGTTAGGCCATCCTGGAGCCCGAATCGCTGCCCTTATATCTGTTCATCCCTGTAGGCTGTGTAGCCCCGCAACTGTTTGCAACAGGGTCGATTGCACTTAGGCTAGCCCCCTATCAGAGCTTGCTGGGTTCGCGTCTTCTCGCTCCCCAAGCTGAATGTCGAGGGTTCGAGTCCGATCAGCCGCTCCATTCTAACTCTAGTACGAGCAAAAGGTTGGGTCAGTCGGGCGCAACACGCGCTCTTGGAGTAGCCGAGCATGTCAGCATTTAGTGACGCGGCACTTGGCCATTGGCCGGAAGAACTGGCTCGTCTTCGGCAGCCAGCGCGGCGGCGAAGTGAACTGTCGGCTCTATTCGCTCATGCTCTCGTGCAAGAACTGCGGAGCAGACCCCGAGGCGTATCTAGAGGACATCCTGATGAGAGCAGCAGTCACGCCTGCTTCGGAGATCGCGTCGCTCACGCCGTGGGCATGGCAGATGGAGCGGGCGAACGGCTGAAAGGCTGGTGACGGTCAACGGGAAGCGTCAAGGGTCTACGGACATGGGACCACCGGACCCGTACGCCTGAACCCTCCTAACCTCACACTCTTTGGAAGGGTGGGGGGCTGCCGCCCTAAGATCACACGCAGATCAGGTAGAGCTTCACTCAAGAGTTGATAACCCAGGAAGTCAACACCTGGTCACCATGGACTCATCGGGCGCGTACTTCCAATGAATCGTTCCTTGCGGGCATGCGCCCTTTAGCAAGCGCTTCTCGCATAGCGGGGTCAAGCACTCCATGGCCCGAACGTGCATTGGCTCGGGCATGTTCGATGGTCGACGTGCCAAACAGATTGCTCAAGACCATTGGATGGCCAGTAGCGAAACGGATCGCAGCCGTAACCGGATCAAGGCCGGTAGCCATCAGTCGACGTTTCAGCTTCCAGCCGTTCCACGCAAACAGTGGGTCAGTCTTTATCATCCGCAGCAAGTACCAGAGGGATCGGGAGTTGCGTGGGAGGAATGTAGAAAGTTTGAATTTGGCACGTGACAGGACTGTTCCCGATATTACGAACTTTCCGATTTGACTAAGCCGTTCAAGCTGCCGGACATTCCGAAAATCATCGACGTTGAATTGCAGCATTACGCAGTCAATCGCCGTGTCGGAGACGGCATCGAGAACAGCTGGCTCAAAAGAGTTTACGCCTGAATAGGTTATCTTACCCGCTGACTTCATATCCTCAAAAAAGGAGTGGACGTCACTCCCCGGGTGTAGATCTTCAAGACTCGGCCCATGTAGGTAGAGAATGTCTACTGATCGCAGCCCCAAGCGCTCAAGGCTGGCAGCGAATGATTCCTCGATCAAATCACGTTGAAAACCGCGAACAATTCTGCCGTTTATGAGATTGGTGCCAACCTTGGTAGAGACAACCATCTCCGACGACTTGTTCGTTCTCAGAAACTGTCCGAGGCGGACTTCACCCGTACCGGCGCCGTAACTTGGCGAAGTGTCAAAGTGGTTTACGCCTTCTTCGACTAGAGCCTCAAGCAAGCGTTGTGCCTCGGCATTATCGAATCCTGGTTTTGCCCATGCCGATGAACAACCAAAACCCAGCGCCGAGATGGGCTTCCCGTTTGGTAAACACCGGACCCACTCATCAATTTGACTAATTTCGGACATCATTCGCTTTTTCGCCGTCTTACGGCTTCGACCAATCGCCTCGCGGCACGGATGCCTTTCAACAAGATGCTATTCCCGTGTGGGTTGCCATAATGCAACAGAATCGTAGCACGTAAAGAGTGTGGGGCGCAGGGCAGATTGCCATGGAAGGTACGATAACCCCAGAACAGGTAGAGGTTTCCCGGCACGAGGTACTGCGTGAACTTATCCGGATCAGAATAGACGACTCTCGCCTGGCGCTGGCGATAGAATCGGTTCTGCATGATTATCTTCTCAATAACGTTCGCCAACACGAAACGGCGCAATGGACGACGGTTAGCGAACGTAACGAGAGCCCCGGAATTCTCACTATGCTCGGGCATAAATACTGGAGCGAGAGCTGATATGACGCTTGCGTCATAGTGGAACTCAAGTGAGCCCTTGGATCCATCCGGCCCCGCTATGACTCGCAAGACGTTGTAGATTTCCTCGGCGTTGGGTTGCTCACAAACTGCTTCGGTCACACTGCGCAACAAAGCTCTCAGGCGTTCGTCTCTAATGAGTTCGCTGGCCGCAGTTCCTTTCGCATTTCCCGGCAAAACAACCGAGAAGTATTTCTCTCCATGTCGCTCAATTGCGGAACGGACATCTTGTTGTGCGTGACTCAACCAATCCCGACTAAAGAACCTCTCAATACAAACAATTCCTTTGTCATTCAAATCGTCAACAATCTTCCCCGTATCTATGGCTAAGTCCGCGCGCGATATCGTCATCGGTAATTTCCCTATCCTAATCTTGGCGATCCTAGAAGTATTGGGGCCGCTCCGTCCTGTCACCTCTGTGGTCAGAACCGCGCTATTTTCACAGGAATGCACTGTAAGAGGGGGGGGCTGGTGAGTCAACCCCCTTTACGGCTACCAATTATCAAGTCGGATTGCCCCGAGGCAACCCCTTCATTGGTCCACGAGTTACTAGACAGTCAGGGGCTTAGGCATGTGCCTGAGGTGGCATGCCCCCGAAAACTAGTCCAGCCGCTGGCATGCCCCCCAAGAATCGGTCCACCCGTTGTGATAGTCAAATCGTCCTTCAATTAGGGCAGAATGGACTCCACTATGGCACGACGCCGACACACACCTGACCAAGTCCTGGCGAAGCTACGCGACGCCGACGTGATGCTTGCCAACGAGCTACCGATCGCCGAAGTAGCACGCAAGCTCGACATCTCCGAGCAGACCTACCACCGCTGGCGCGCCCAGTTAGGTGGCATGAAGGGCCCAGACGAGAAATGACCGAGTGAACGGCGTTGGTTCACCTTTCACCCCTTCAACAAGCTAGCGGCCCCTCGAGGCTAGCCCCCAAGGACGCCCTTCAAGCCTTT
>CALEMP010000019.1 GCA_937910685.1 uncultured bacterium | reverse complement strand
GTTGTGAATCGCTCCCGGGTCCTGACCCGTTACACTACGGGCCGTGGGCCGCACATCACGGCTTCTGTTGTGAATCGCTCCCGGGTCCTGACCCGTTACACTATGATCTGCTTCGCCAAAGACAGCGTGGACGTTGTGAATCGCTCCCGGGTCCTGACCCGTTACACTCGATACGTCCAAGACCGATGCTCTGTTCAAGTTGTGAATCGCTCCCGGGTCCTGACCCGTTACACTTAATCCGACTGTCTACCAACTTGGTCCCTGAGTTGTGAATCGCTCCCGGGTCCTGACCCGTTACACTACAAGGATCATAACCGACTGTTTTTCAGTAGGTTATGATCCTTTCTGCTTAGAAAAACTCAAGCTGCTTGGGCATCTCCTCTGGGGAACTCGGGCACTTGCCGTCAAAACAGCGAATCCTAGAGAATTGCCTATCTGTTATCTGCATCACCCGAACAGAGCCCATCGGGGGAAGAGAACGCTCGACTCTCTGCTGATGGGTTTTAGCATTCTCCTCGCTTGAGCAAGGGCGCATGTAGACCGAGAATTGCATCATGCGAAATCCGTCCTTCAACAGATCGGTTCTGAAGGCAGTCGCTCGCTTCCGCTCCACCTTGGTACGTACGGGCAAGTCGAACAATACAATCAACCACACTGCGCGGAACCCGCTAACTCTCATCGAGCGCGGCAAAGGCGGGAAGCAGTAAGCGGCCCGTCGCCTTCTCGATTCTCTCCCCATCCCTGGAAGCCAGGAAAACTGCCGCGAGTGAGGTGGCCGTGTGTTCGACGGCGGCGAACAACGGCGTCTTCTCGCCGCCAAGCAAAACAGGGTCGTCGTAGATTCCCAGGAGGGCTTCCTTGGAAGTCCGATCCAAGTCTCCGGGGCCCTCCGGGATCAACTCGCGGCACCGGTGGTCAACCCAAGGGCGAAAGGGTTCCATCAAATCACTCGCCAATGCAAACGCGTCATAGCGGTTGTGGTGATGTACCCCGATCTCTGGGAGAAGCCCAGCACCACAGATGGCTCTAGCCACGATCGCTCGGAGCACCGCGTAGCCGTAGTTCAGTAGGTTGTTCGGCCACTCCCCATCCCGCCGACGTCGGAAGGGCTCAGCCACAGGCATCTGATCCACATCCAAGAAGACCAAGGGCCAATAGGTCCGTGCGGCTTGTGCCTCCGCATTGTCAGCGTCCCCGCTTCGAACACTCGCTTCCAACCGTGCCAGGCGTCGTCGCCCCGCACCCGATCGGAGTAGGGCGGCCTGGCCCCTGATTTTGGCACGAATTAGGTTTGCCCAGATACGTTTCTGAAGTGGCACGCTTGCCCCCGTTTGGGCTCGGATTCGCTCCCCGCGAGTCGAGTGAGCCCGAAGCGGCAGCAGTACGCCCTCTGGTTGATGATCGGCACCGGTGACAACCACCGTCGCTCCACTCGCGGCGAGTGCAGACAACAACGCCGAGGAACAGGAGAGCGCGTTGCTCGCCAGTATGAGAACCCCGAGATCCTCTATGGGAACCTGTCCGACGATCTGGGAATTTCGGCCAATCGTCAGAGCCCCATGCCTCAGCGCAACATGAGTTCCAGGTGTTGAGACTTCAATAATTCGCTTCACGATGCGGCCTCCATTTTGGTCACATCGGCTAGAACTCAACGAGGCGTTAGGATTCACTCCGTTGCAAGATCCAATCTAGAGAAAGATGCCTCAATCATGATTCCTTCACACAAGGCCCATTGGATCGATACCTAGAGGTCGAATTCGACACGCCTTCCAACGGGCCGCACTTTTGATCCTCATCAGCTCCGAGCCTCGTGCATCGCCCGCCTTCCTGGAATCCCTGGCATCCCGAAGGGTGACATCAAGCCCCGCGGTCCCAATCTCCGAAGGCCCGGAGATCATCTGGATGACGGCATGCACTGGCTCCTCCAACCCATCTACCTCGACGAGTACCGAGTCCTTCCGATGGAGTGTTGCAGCAAGCGTGAAGCCCGTGGGAGCCGCTAGCCCTGTTCCGCGCTGACTAGCTTCAAACCTGGACAACACTCGAAATTGGGGCGACTTCTCCGTGTCAGAGTGAAAGACTTGCAAGCAAAAATTGCCCCCCGGCACTGCATGGCGATGTCCCTTGTCCCCTAGTCGGACTGACCTCCCTATAGTCTTCTCAATCCGCACTCGCCGGATTGGATGGGGTGACCGTGAGCGGCGCCCTGGCTTGGGATTCGCAACGGGCAAGAATAGCTCCTCTTGAAACCATCCCTTTGGAAGCACGCTAGTGCCACCCTGCCAACCGCAGGCTCTCAGGCGCTCCTCAATTACCGCACGCACTTTCGGATCGCGAATATCCTTAAGAGTGCTCGGCGTGAGATTGTTGAGCGCCTTGCGAGTGACGTACCTACCAGCTTCGGTGTCAACCGCACCGTAGTAGGTCTCTTCATGAAGCGCCCCTCGCTTACGGCGCATAGGACGATGCGATACTCTGATCTGCTGAACTGCCTCAATGGTATCGGCTCGAAGGGAGGCCCATGGGGCCTCGAAGGACGCGCCCTGATCTGTAGGATCCTCGTCTCTCCTCCAACAATCCTGCAACCGCTTGACGAAAGCCGCAGAGGAAAGGGCCACCACCAGCGCATCGACTGCGTGGTGTCGGTGATCCACCCGGACTTTCTCGTTCCACCCTTCATGTGGGACAATCCCCGAGACGACTTCTCCGTGGGCCTGAACTAGGGGCGGGATGACCCCATTAAGCCCCCACATCCGTCGCAGGTGGGCCGTGAGATTTCCCTTTGAGGACTGAACGCAGGATTGGCCCGAATGCTCCTCAGTTGGATACAGCAGCCGCATGTAGTTCCCGACCAGACGGCTGATATAGCGGGTGTCGTTAAGTTGGCTGCTTGCGAACTTGTCGGGTTCCAGGTCCTCCACCTCAAATCGCTTGATCTTCCCGAATGGCATGCCACCGGGATTGTCCTTCTTGGCGACACAGGCCCATGCCCGCTTCAGAAGTAGGGCGAGCTCAGGTGAATCCTTGCCCTTCCATTCGGCGGGAGTACGGTTGCCCTTGTCCGCATTACACACTGAGCAGCACAGGACCTTATTGTTCATCGAGTCGTCCATACTGCGCCAGCGTGGCAGGATGTGGTCGACCTCAACATCGGCGTTGGCAACCTCATGCATGGCGATTCCCTTGCCGCAGTATGGACAGCAGTGGCATTGCTCCTCCCACAGCATCCAGCGGTTCACGTCGTCGCGGCTTGGCCACTCGCCCCCCCCACGCAGACTACGGAGCTTGGCCCGCGCATCTTCCCGGCGTTTTGCCCGGGCGTTCATTTGCGCCCCCTGCTCTTTGCGCGCAGTCTTGCCCTGCTTCATTTCCCTAGCCATCTCCACGACCACTCGCGCGGGGCGGCCATGAGTACGGACTATTGCATTGACCACCTTCCGCACTTCGACAAGGGCGCGGCGCACAATGGGGTTGGTCAGGTTGGTGAGCTCATTCTGAATCTGGGGGGGGATCTTTGCCCGAGTCTTGGGATCAAGCTGCATTCCCACGAGCGACGGGAGACTCGCTAAGCCATCCGCTTCAAATGTTTCCGGGTAGACTTGCGCGATCGCCTCATGCTCCGGCCGTCCAGCCTCCATCAACGGAATCAGCTTCAGGAGCGCCCTTTTTGAGAAACTGAGGTAGCCGTCGTCGGGAGAACGGAAATTGCATAATTCCCGACGCCTCGCCGAGTCATCAAGCCCGTGTCGCTGGAGGAGCTCGTCGAGTTCTGAAGGAGTCGTCAGCTCGACAATCCCGGTTCGGAGGGCCTCGCAAGCCGATTCATCCAAGTCCCGCCAAACCCGTTTCCCAAACCCCTTTGCCAAGGCTGCGTCGATTGCATTGCCCTTGAGCCCCCCTCTACCCCCGCGCGCAAGATTGAATGTCACAGGCTCCGTCAGCTGAAACTCCTTGGTGAGATCCCTGGCGAGCTGCGCGAAGCCTTTTTCCTTGGTCCCCGACAAGATCTGAATCGTGAACATCACCTCCTCGGGAGTAAGCGCTCTCTCCCGTCGGTGCTGCTCGCTCAGGCGGAGGGATTGGACCTCCTTAAGAATTCGAAATCTTTGCGCAAGCCAGTCGCTCCGAGGACAACCGAACTGATCCTTCTCGTAGGGGCAGGCTCGAACACCCGGGGCACGATGAAGGTTGGCCCTCGACGGAGCCCGTTGAATTCGTTCTTCAGTAATGGCGAAGGGGTGCTGAAAAAATAGTGCGCGGTGAAGCTCCAAACGAGCTTCTGCAGTGAGTAGCTCCCTTCCACCGAATTCCCTCTGGGCTTCCAAAATCGCTGCAAACTCAAACTCGTACATCGAGCGACGGGTCCTGCGGGGAGCGTCCGCATACAAGTCCATCCTTGCTTGCCGAGCTCGGATGCGTGCAGGAATCCCTCCGACCTTTGTCTTTCGCTGGGTGTGGAGAAACTCTCCCAGGGTGCGCGCCCCCGAGGACTGAATCTCCTTCTCTAGTCTCGAGATTTCCAAGAGCATTCCCTTCTCATCAGAATCGCTCTCACTGAGCCGGTTCGATTTGAATCCCCGGCGCTGGGCTAGGTGATAGAGGGCGCGACCGAGCTCAAAGGGTCGCAAAGCTCGATCCAGGGCAGCGGCTCGAGCCTCATAAGGATCGATTGCCATCACAGCCTCCAGATCACAAGTATCGGGTGGTAGTAGGTCGGCCCCTACCAACGCCGCAAGAGCCGCGCGCTTGCGCTCCCGTCGGCGCGAGATCGTCCGCCGAGTAGCTCTGGCCTGGCGCCGAGCCTGGTTCTTTGATGCCTCCTTGCCCGTGTTGAAATTCTGAAGCCCGGCCTCGAAGACGCGAACTCCCAGGGGCGGATGCCCAGCGAGACCGGTATTCAAGAGGCCAGCTGGTGCAAAGCCGTCTCCCTGGCGTTCGGCCCGCACGAGTGCCCAACCAATTGAGTTTGGCCCAAGATCGAGGCCAAGAATGTAGTCATCCATCGCGCGTGTTTAGATCGGGTAGCACAAGACAAGAACGCCCCTTGCGAGCTCCTCAATTAAAGCGTATTCTTCCCTCAGTGTAACGGGTCAGGGCCTTGGTCTTCACACCAAGAGACTTTGATCTCCAGGCTCTGAACCGCCGTACCCCGGCGGTTCATCCGTATCCGTCTGGACCTCGGATACCCGGGGTCTGTCCACGACGGGAGCCTGTATCTCCAGAACGCCCCTAACCCGACGACCGCACGGGAATTAGGAAACGCTTGGCGAAGGCGGGTCAGCGGGGGCTCGCGGCTCATACCCCGAACTGGTATTGCACATGCTGACCGTCGAGGCCTATCGCGCAGGAATCGCGGCACTTGCGAGCCGGAGCCAGTATCCGTTGATTTCATCAGGCCACGCTGTTCCACACGCAAGGCGGCTGCTTTCGACGCCGGCTAGTCTTCGCCAACCTGGCCCAACCGCAAGAGCAGGGCTTCGTGGTTTGAGAGTAGGTTCGAGAGTTGGATCCCGTAGCGATCGATCGACGGGGACTCCTCGGAAAGGCGGCGGGCGTGGACCAAACTCGCCTCACATGCTTGCAGGGCCGAACCAAGCTCATCGTTGGAAGCGAAGGCAGTCGCGAGCCGGCCGAGGTGCTGGCCGAGCGCTTCCCGAACATGGCGATTCAGTGGTTCCAGCTCCGACGCAGCCTGTAGCAGTGCGACGATGCGTTGGCGTTGAACGACCTGCTCGGCGCCGGCGGTTCCGCTAGACCCGAGCTGGATACCAGCGTCGAGCCGGGCGCTCAGGAGCTCGGCGAGGTTCATCTGTGCTTGCACCAGCTGAACGCCTTGGGTCAACCAGGGTTCCACGATGCGAAGGCCTTCGTCGAGGACTTCCAGCGCCTGCTCCGGGCGCCCGCGCTCGATCAGGAACTCGCCATAGTGGCGCAATCCAACGGCGAGCTGGGAAAGTGCGCCAGATTCGGGCGGGGCCTCGTCCACGACCTCGCGCAGGAGGAACAGCGCATGCTGGTACAGTTCCACGGCCTGCTCGGACCGGCCCAAGATCCCGAGCAAGGCAGCGCGTCGATCAAGCGCATGGGCGAGGGCTCGCTTGTAGGCGAGTTGCTGCTCTTGCGGGCCGTCGAGCAGCAGCTGTTCCAAGATCCCAATGTGACGACCGTAAGCGCTAAGCGCCTCGTGG
This sequence comes from uncultured bacterium, assembly GCA_937910685.1. Taxonomy (GTDB): domain Bacteria; phylum Planctomycetota; class UBA1135; order UBA1135. The sequence goes on along the minus strand of CALEMP010000019.1, from coordinate 406 downwards.
GATCTGCCCAGGTCCCCCAGGCAATCCCCCCGGCGTCCGATCAGGTGACCGCGTTCCATGCGCAGCGCTGCATTGCCCGGTCGCTCCGCGTGCAAATCATCGAGCACCTTCAGAGCCAGATCCACCGCCGTCATACGAGTTCGCCGCATATGCGGGGTCTGCGCCAACTGCTCCGAGGAGATCTCGACGATCAGCGAACGGATCGCACCCAGGGTCAACTCGAGGTGGTGGTCGACCGCCTTGTGCGCAGCTTGCTCGCGGCGATAGGCCGCTTCGATTTGGTGAATGGACCATTGAGTCGAGCTCGCCCAGAGCGAAGGCACCAGCACGACCAGCAAGAGCAGCGCCGCGTGCAGAGGCTTGCGCTTCGTCCAGCGGGCCATGCGCAAGATCGCACCTGGCGCGC
>CALEMP010000018.1 GCA_937910685.1 uncultured bacterium | reverse complement strand
GAAACATGGGGAGAGGCAGGACTTTGGGGGAGGATTCTACCCGGGGGAGCAGTGGGGCGTTCTTGGCCAGTTCCCCAGAGCCGCATTCTCCAGATCCGCCCTTCGATACACCCACTAGGAGGGCTGGCTGGGGAGGTCACGGGCTCCCGGGGAGGTGGGGCGGTCCTATCCAGCCCTCCGACGTCGAAGCCGCTCCTCGCCTAATACACCGCCCCTTTCCAGCCGGCCTTCCCCTCCCGCGCCCTGCCCTTTCCCGTCGCCATCCCTGTGCGCTGAATTTGCATGGACATCAGCACCCCTTCCTTCGCTTGTGGCTCCGATTTTGGACGGGTTCTTGGCTGGCCGCTAAGGAGCCCCGGCAGGAGAATCTCGTCCGTGGGGGATGCCTGGGCACAAATCCCTGGACCCATCCGAGGAAATCCCCCTCCCGGGTCGCTATCGTACGTCCCAGTCAGGACCGGCCAGTGGGGGGGAAGATTCCGCTCTCCCGGCCGTCAAGACACCATCACTGCACCCACCCCCATGCGCGCGTTCTTCCTATTTCTCCTGATCTGTGGCCTTCTGCCCCTTTCGGGATGCGACAGCCCGGCCTGTATCTTTAGTCCCGGCGGCTGCAATGGCACCGGGGCCGGGGGCTCAGGGGGAGGCCCCGGCGCCGCGGGCTCCCTTCCCGCGGGGAACGTGGCCACTGGTTCCTGGATCCCCGTGAGTGCTCCGGGAGCGCCGATTCTCTGGCCCCAGCCCGGAGTCTTGCTGCAGCCCGGTTCGATTTTGGCCCTGGAGTTCAGCGGCTCCATGGAGGTCGAATCCCTCGCCGGTGCCTTTGAACTGTTTGATTCGGTGTTTGCCACACCGATTCCCCTGTTGGATCCTCCGCCCCTGGTGGCGGATGGGCGCATCGCCCTGCTCGTGCCCTCCCAGCCGCTCATCCCTGGCAGTCAATACACCCTGAGTTGGACTCCTGGGGCCGAGCCCGCGGATGTGCTTGGCCGTCCGGTGAGCGATGCTTCGGGAGCCATTGGAGCCATTGGGGTCAGCGGCGAACCCTCACTGATTCCCAGCGTAGTGGTGGCCTATCCCCACGATGGAGAGGCTGCTGCGGGGGACTTGACCGAACTGCTCGTGATCTTCGACCAGCCCATGAGGAGCGGGGATTTTTCCACCTCCTCCTTCGCTGTGAAGGTGGACGGTGCAGAGCCTCCCGCCAATCCGACCCCCTTGCCCGTGGCGATTCCCGGCGCAGTTCCTGTGCCCGTGACCCAGGCTTGGGTTTGGTCCGCCACGGACCCAGGGGGCACACGCCTTTCTCTTGGTGTGGAAAAACCCGTGACCTTGAGCCTCTCTTCCTCAGGGTCCGAGTTGTCCTCGATGGCCGGAGGAATCCTGCTCCCCACCGAATACACGTTTACCACCGCCGCCCTGCCAGCGCCCGTGTCAGCGGCCAAACCCTTTGCGCCCACGGCAGCCATTGGCCTGGATGATCTCGCAACCGATGCGCCCCTTGTGGAGGCCGAGTTGTCCCTGGCTGCTTCGGCTTCGGGTAGCGGGCAGAAACTGGGTGTCGTGGTGCGCGGCACCTCACGAGCCAACGGTGGAGAAATTGCCGTGCTGGGACTGTCTAGCGTTGCCGAGGGTGAATTGTTGGCCCATGCCACAGGAACCCAAATCGGCTTCGGCGATGCGTTTGGTCAGCCGTTTCTGGCGGACGGGGATGTGACCCTAGGGGTTTGGAGTATTTCCGGTACCCGCCGCAGTCAGGTGCGTTTGCTCGACGCCGAACCCTTGGTGGGGGGCACTCAGCCCTTGCTGTTGGATACGGTGGTTCCGTTCTTCCTAGGCTTTGGCAGCAACGGCAATCAGCAAGGTTTCATGATCAGCGACCAGGCCGATATGGTGGTGATGGGACGCGCCACCGAACGCCTTGGGTTTGCCCAGGTGTTTGCCTCGGATGGTTCCGACAACACGGCTTTGGGGGATTTCCCCCCGGTGGTGATTTCAGGGAATGCTGGCCTCTTCGTGGCGCAACCCGTGCCCGTGGGCGCTTTGGACCCGGATACGCCCCTGACCTTTGATCTTGTCATCGCCGACCGAGCCCTCAATCGGGCGCCGCCGATCTTGGCGATCGACTTCATACAGCGCGGGGTCTTGGCCAAAGGTGCCGAGGCTGCGGGGTCCGGTACCCTGCTGGTGGATGTATTCGACTCACTGACCCTGGAGCCCCTCCCGGACGCGAAGGTGTATGGGTATCAAGACGATGGGGGAGCGTTCAGTTTTCTCGGCAGCGATGTGACCACCGATGATGGTCGCGCCACCCCGCCGGCTCCCGCCGTGGGAACTCTTGCGCTGGTGACCGTTGAACTCGATGGCTATGACCTCTTCTCGATCCACGGGGCGCCGACCCGGACGCTTCAAGTGTTCTTGCACCCCACAAATTCGTTGCCCTCCAGCGTGAAAGGAGATGTGACTGCTCCGGTAGTCAGCGGGTTGGACCTTTCTTCAGCGGCGATCGATACCGTCGTGGCCGATGGGCGTTTGCCCCTGGAGGGTTCCGCATTGGTGTTTGGGGATGAGGTCGTGTTGGACCCCGTCCTAGGGCTCTACCGTCAAAATTATGGGCCCTACTACATGCGCCCTGCCCGGCTTGGGGCACAAGCTGCTTTTGTGGTCAACCCATTTGTGGGCGAGTTGTTGCCAACCTTTGGGACCCAGTTCTTGCTGGCCGCCACTCTTCGCGCGCCGGCCCCGTCACTGCCTGCCGGTGGCACGGGCAGCGTCGTGCAACTCGAACTTGAAGGACCCCTGTTCAGCGCAGGGGCCGAAGGTTCAGCGATCGATTCGGGTGGGATCCCGATTCCGATGGTCAAGCCCTTTGGCACGTTTGGGGATGTGTTCGGACAGCCCGAGATCATGGTGGAAGCCCGTTCCCCTGGCAGCAACGACCCATGGATTGTGGGACTCGGCAAGGCCTTCACCGATGACCAAGTCAACTGGCGCGTCAAGGCGGCCTGGCCCGGGGCCTTTGACGTGGTCGAGGACAACGCCACGGACCAACTAGGTTCCATGGTTCAGGCGGGAGCCATTGAACCGGAACTCTGGGTGCGGGCGGACATGACCGATGCCCTGGGTGCCGAGACCAGCGTGCGTGTGCCAGTCACCCCCGGATTCGCAGGGTTGCCCCTGGTAGAGCCCCCGGGCGTGGTTTTCCCGCCCCCCGCCACTTCGGGCGTGGGCACTTCATTCAATATAGTCCTAGTGGATGACACCCCGGCGGGGTCCGTGGGCTACTTCCGAGGGGTTCTGATCGATTCCCTGGGTCGCCGCTGGGAGACCTGGCGCGCGGATCCGGACGGAACTGGTCAGGTCAGTCTGCATATCCCCCTGATTGGGGCCCAGGGGGGCATACCCCTGAGCGGAACCCTGGAAGTCTATGGAGAACTCTGGTCCGGCAGTGCCCTGGATGGGGGCAGCCTGCTCTGGAGCGAGATCTCGCGGCTTTCCGAAATCTACGCCCGCTCGGGTATCCATACCTTCGACACGGAGTAGGGGCCTTCGGGTTCCTGAAACAGCTTCTTGTTTGAGCAGGTCCGGTTTCCTAGGCTCGGTCCATCCACCGGACCCTGAATACCATGAACGTGCACAGAATTCTCCTCGTTAGCGCCCTCGCCGTCCCGGCCCTCGTCATCACCGCCTGCCAGCCCTTGCCCAAGCAGCACGGTTTGTCGGTGCAGACTCTGCCTGTGGAAGGCCGTTTGGTCACGATCAACCCCAATGATGTGGTGGTTGCGCCGATCGAGCTGTCTGAGGAAGGTCTTGTGGTCCCCGTACGACTGCTGCGCGAAGCGGCGGTGGGTTCCTTGGTTGCGCGTCGTTATGCGCCTCTTTCCTTGGATTTCATCGATGCTTCGATCCCTGAGGCCCTGGCCGGCGGAGTGCTAGAGGCCTCCTACCGTCCCGGTAGCATGGGAGAAGACGCGGTCCTACGCACCATCGTTCATAGCTGGGATACCAGCCTGTGGAACCTACGCAAGGCCCTGACGGTGGATATCGAGTGCATTCTGTCGGCCCCTGGTGGCACGGGCCAAGAATTGTGGCACGTGCGCATGTCCCAGCGCTTTGACTTCGAAAAGGAGGCCCACACGGCCGCTACGGAGTCCGCCCTGATGGCCATCGCCACCCGCACAATCACCGACGAGATCTGCACCAAGTTGCCCCAGCGGTCCGTTGGACCTGGCGCCCACTAGGGCTGCCCCAAGCAGGCATATCCCCCGTTCGGGTCCCCCTGGGGCCCAGAGTGCGCCCGCGAGGGCGGGAAGTTTCTCGAATCAAGGGAGCCTTGGGGGGCCGAGGCTCCTACAATGCTGGCCGAAATTGGAGCTAGTCCTCCTTTTTGATGGAGCCCAGGCTCCCCGAGCCGACCCGGAGGTCGGTATCACCCCGCTTCGGGGTCTGGCAAGGCCAGAAACCTGGGGCACGGGCGAGTTTCCAGAAACGTCAGAGATAGAATTCAAATATGGCCATTGAGTCAAGCCGCAAGGCTGAAGTCATTCGTGACTTCGCATGTAAAGACGGAGACAACGGTTCCGTCGAAGTTCAAGTCGCAGTCCTCACCGAGGACATCACGAGTCTCACCGAGCACCTCAAGATCCACAGGAAGGATTTTGCCTCCCGTCGAGGCTTGGTGAACAAGGTGGGGCGTCGCTCTCGTCTGCTGCGTTACCTACGCAACAAGAACGTGGGGCGCTATCGCATCCTGATCGAGCGTCTCGGCCTGCGCCGCTAGCGCGCAGGAGCAACGCCGATTGCGTGGAGGACTTCGGTCACCCCGCGCAACTGGCTGGTCTCGGCGCTCGGCCCTTTGAAGCAGGTTGCTCCCAGCTGGAGCACTTGCTCGGATCTGCCATCCGGCAGAGAGCGCAATCCAAGAACCAAACCGACCGCGAAATTGCGGGAAGTACTTTATGAAACCCATTACCAAGTAGAGGACGGACGATGAACAATAATTACGTCCAGAAAGAGACCATGATCGCTGGAAAGCGAATGGTCCTTGAGACCGGACAGGTTGCGCGACAAGCGCACGGTGCGGTTATTATTACCCTAGGCGACACCAAGGTGTTCGCCGCTGTCGTGGCTGGCAAGCCCCGTGACGACATCGATTTTTTCCCCCTGACCGTGGACTACCGCGAGAAGACTGAAGCTGCGGGTAAAATCCCCGGCGGATTCTTTAAGCGTGAGGGACGGCCGACAACCAAAGAAGTCTTGACCATGCGCATGATCGATCGCTCGATCCGGCCCATGTTCACCGACGGCTTCAAGGGCGAGGTTCAAGTGATGAGCCACGTCCTCCAGTACGATGGGGTCAACAACCCCGATGTGCTGGGCATGATCGCGTCATTCGCCGCGATTCGCGTGGGCGGACTGCCCTTCGAAACCACCATGGCGGCAGCCCGCGTGGCTCACATTGATGGTGAGCTCTGCGTTTTCCCTGACGACACCCGTCGTCGCGAGGATAGCCGTTTGGACCTTGTGGTCGCTGGCCACAACGATGGCGTTTGCATGGTGGAGAGTTCCGCCAAGGAATTGACCGAGGCCGAGATGCTTGACGCACTCGAGCTGGGTCATAACACCATCAATGAAATCATTGAACTGGTGAACGGCTTTGTTGAGGAAGCGGGCAAGCCCGCAATGGACTTCACAGCCCCCGTCAAGGACGAGGAAATGTGGTCCATCGCCGCCAACTACAAGGATCAGTTGCTCACTGCTCTTGCCACCGATGGCAAGGCCGAGCGCAACGCTGCGGTTAAGGCAGTGCGCAATGAATTCGTGGAAGCCACCCTCGTGGGTGTCTCCGAAGCGGACAACGCAGCCAAAACGAAGGCAGCCAAGACGGTTTTCCATGACTTCCAGCGTGATGTGGAGCGCGACAAGATCCTTTCGGGTCAGCGTTCCGATGGCCGAGCGGCCGACGAGATCCGCGAGATCACGGTTGTGCCGGACTTCGTTCCCCGTCAGCACGGATCGGTGCTCTTCACCCGCGGTGAGACCCAGGCCCTGGTTTCGGCCACCCTGGGCACCCCGGACGATGAGATGATCATTGATGGCGTGGAGAAGGAATACCGCAAGGCGTTCTACCTGCACTACAACTTCCCTCCCTACTCCGTCGGCGAAACCCGACGTTTCATGGGCCCGGGACGGCGTGAGATTGGTCACGGTATGTTGGCCGAGCGCGCCTTGCAGAGCATCTTGCCCAGCAAGGAACGTTTCCCTTATACGGTGCGTATCGTCTCGGACATCACCGAGTCGAACGGTTCTTCGTCCATGGCTTCGGTCTGTGGCGGTTGCTTGGCAATGATGTGTGCGGGCGTGCCCGTGTCACAGCCCATTGCTGGTATCGCCATGGGGCTCGTCAAGGAAGGTGATCGGGAAGCAATCCTGAGCGACATCCTGGGTTCCGAGGATCACAATGGTGACATGGACTTCAAGGTTGCCGGTTCCGGTATGGGCATCACTGCCCTGCAGATGGACATCAAGGTCAAGGGCGTCACCCGCGACCTGCTGGAGCGTGCTCTTGAGCAAGCCAAGCAGGGCCGTGTGCACATCCTGAAGAAGATGCTTGAGGCCGTCGCGGGACCCCGCGGTGAAGTCAGCGAATTCGCTCCCCGTAGCATTGCACTCAAGATTCCCGCCGAGAAGATCGGCTTCTTGATTGGCCCTGGTGGCAAGAACATCAAGGCTTTGCAAGCTGACTACGAGGTCAAGGTCACGATTGTTGACGACGATGGCAACGTGCAGATTTTCGGTGTGGATTCCGCCAAGGTGAAAGCCTGTCGTGACCAGATCAAGGGTTCGACTCAGAACCCGGAAATCGGCGATCGCTTCACCGGCACGGTGCGCAGCATCCGGGACTTCGGTGCATTCATCGAAATCCTGCCCGGCGTCGAAGGTCTCTGCCACGTGTCCGAATTGGACACCGGCTACGTCAGCGAAGTGTCTGATGTGATTTCCATGGGCGACGAAGTCGAAGTGGAAGTCATCAACGTGGACGATCGTGGAAAGGTCAAGGTCAGTCGTAAGGCTGTCATGATCGCCAACGGCGCGACCCCCGAAGAAGGGGACGGGCCGAACCATGAAGAGCGCGGCGATCGCCCCAGTGGCGGACGCGGTGATCGCGGTGGACGTGACCGTGAGTCCGTTCCCCGTGGCGGTGGTCGCGGACGCGGCCAACGTGACGACTGATCTCTTCAAGATCTAGCGAGCAACAAGGGGGCCCCCGGCGCATTTCATGCACCGGGGGCCTCCGTTTTTGTGGGCAAACCCATCGTCAAAGATGCGTCAGAGAATACCCGGATTGCCACTCAGAAAGAGTCCCATGGGGTCTCCTGAAGCCCTGGGTGGGTAGACCTACCATTTACCCCCGGGGAGACCCTTTCGCTCATGAGACCCAATCGGGTACAACCCATGGGCGTCTTCGTGGCCTTGGACCTTTTAATTCCCTTGGCACTAGCGCTCCCTTGGGCTCCGGCATGGTTCGGATGGGAGTGCGAGAGTGACTGCGCACGGGCTCAATACCGCACCGGACCCGGATGAAGCAAAACCAAACAATCCAATCCTCCCGCAGCAAGCGGGTTACCCGTATCTCCTTGGCTTTGACGGCCCTGCTGGGCATGGCGACCATGGCCCATGGGTGGTCCATACCCCCGCTGCCCGCAAACTCTGTGGATACCGGCCTATCGGATGACGGGCGTGGTACTCCCTACAAGGTGGACAAGATCGACAATCTGTGCGGCCTTGCGGAACCCCGTCAACTGTCGAACCCGGCCAGGGTGGACTATGCGGTCTTGCTGGAGGCTACCGAGGAGTACCGAGAGATTCGCGACAAGAAGATCGACCTGGAGTCTGCCCGGGGTGTTGAGTTGCACAACAAGGCTCACAGCCGGATCGCCGCTGCCTGCGAACGGGCCCGCACCAAGCTGGGGCACTGCTCGGTTTGGAAGACGATCACCCGTCGCAATGGCAAGCCGATCCCGAATTTGACCAAGTCCATCAAGCTCGATTTGGCCGAGGGAGTCTGAGCTCTTGACCTCAGCGCCTTTCACGTGGAACAGTCGAGGGGGCGTTTCGTGCTGGTGCGCGGCACTCGTCCTTTTGGGGCTGGTTGCCTGTCGCAGCGATGGGGACGATGGGCCGGGCCGGGGGAAACCCATCGACGCGGAACTCTTCCAACGCATTCTGGCGGAGGGTGGTTTACGCCCGGTGGATGACTTTGACTCCAACCTGATGCCTTCGGCGCGCGAGCAGGAGCGCAGGGAAGGGGAGTTGGCCCTCCAGACCTATCGGGATTCTCAAGCAGAGGTCGTCGATGCCACCGAAGACCCGGACGAGATCCAGGACCCGGCAGGGGCCGAAGAGCCCGAGGCGCCCCAAGACCCCGATGCGCCCAACGATGACCTGGGGGACTTAGCGGACCTGATCTTCGAGGGGGACCAGGCCACTGGCGAGCTTCCGATCAACGCCTACCTTGAATTCGGTTCGCAAATCCAGGTCTACAAGGAAAACGGCTTTGTGATGAAGCCTTACTCTTTTCCTGTCGGGATTGGCGAGAAGGCTCTCAGCCTCTTGACCACCTATGGGGACTTTCCTGTGCATGCTGCGGGAACCAACGGCGATGGATTGCCGGCCCCAGGCACCGAGCAACCCATCGATTCCGTGGTCCTGGACTTGCGTCCGGGCTGGTCTGTGGAGGCCTGGAGTGATCCCCGCAAGCCGGGCCTGCAAACCCCTAATCCGGTCAAGCTAGGGGACCTGCTGATCGTCACTGCCCGTCCTGAAGTGCTGCTCGAGGTTGAACACTTCATCCGTATCTTCCTGGAACAGGTCACGCAAATCGAAATCGAGGCCAAGATCGTCGAGGTCTCCACGTCCGACCGGTTTGACTTTGGCATCAAGCCCCTTGATGCCAGTACCCCGATTTTTGCCCTGCCCAATGCAGGTGGCCTGGTGCGTTCGGTGGACTACTCATTCGGCAACACGGTCAACGGCACGGAAGCTCTCTTCAACGTGGGCGCGGTCTTTGATGGGGTTGCTTTCAATGCCTTGCTTGAATTGGTCAGCACCGAGGAAAACGTGCAGATCATTTCGCGCCCCAAAGTCGTGGCCCGCTCCGGCGGCCGGGCCGAGATCGTCAACACCACTGAAATCCCGTTCTTTGATGTGCGCAACATCAACGCCAACGGCACCTTCACCACGGGTATCACCTACAAGCCCGTGGGCGTGCAAATGTACGTGGTGCCCTATGTTGTGGGCCGGGACACGGTGGTCTTGAACATCGACATTGAGGTCTCTGCCAAAACCGGCACTGCCGTGGCTTTCACCCAGGGCGGCTCTTCGTCCAGCACCG
>CALEMP010000017.1 GCA_937910685.1 uncultured bacterium | reverse complement strand
GGAGTCTCAGGGAGTCTCAGGGAGTCTCAGGAAGACTCACCCATCGGTGAGCACTACATCGTTTGAGCACCAAGCCTCCGCCTGGTGCTTGAGGGTCCGCACCACCCTGGCCAGGGTGGTGCGGCTCACGCCTAGTCGGGAGGCCATTTCCTTACGTGTGAGTCCTTCTTGTAGGAGTGGGATGGCCTGGACCATGAGGGTGGTGTCCCCGTCACCCTGGTCATGGATGAAGGTGACCAGGTCTCTTTGAGTCTCCAGGAGGTCACGGTTGGCTGCTTCGGTGGAGTCCGGTGCCGTTGCATGTTCGGCAGCCCAGGTGGAGGCATCCACCTCAAGGGTTTCCTTGTCGTTCACGGAGACCATGCCAATCTGTTCCACTTCCCGGATGCGGAACTGTTTCCTACGGAAGTTTGATAGGACACATCGGATGACCATGTGAACGTAGTGTCCGAAGGAAGCCTTGCGCTCATCGAAGGGACACACACCCTCGTTGCGAGCCAGGAGTCCACGGTAGACCTCCTGCAACACGTCCTCAGCCTCAAAGCCCATGTAGGCCACCTTGGAACCGAAACAGGCATAGAACAACCTGGCTACCTCACCACCACGTACCGCTAGATCAATCCCAAGAGGCGGAGAGGTGTCCACCACGATGGTAGGCACCTGGCGAAGGAATGGCCGTGTACGGGGTTCCACGGTCAAGGAGGTAGACAACCTAGGTGCCAGGGCTACCGGGACCACCTGGGGCAACCTGGTGCCAAATAGACCTAGGACGTCCGTGTGGCCTGGTGCCTTGGAAGTCTTGAAGTACCGGTCGAAGGTCCAGTTGCGTCCCTTGGGGTGACCGGTGAGTGCAGAGAGGAGTCCACGTGCGGTCGTGAAGATTGCCTTGCCACCCTCGTAGTCCTCCAGAGCGAAGAACCGACCCTTCCCATCGGGATTGTCGTAGATGGCTACCGGACGAGCACCGTGCTCATACCGACTGAAGAGCACCACGGGGGCGGCTAGTGACATGATGACCTTTCCTCCTGGATTCTTCCACAGCAGCTCATCCTGGAAACTGCAAAATGGTTGAGGAGCACGCGTCGCACTTTGCGTGGAGTTTTAGACCTCCCTGGTGTTTCTGGTCAAGCTTCTTGGGTGTTTCCGGTCAAGCCCCGAGTGTGTAGTAGGTCTTGCTGGTGGTGAGCGTGTCGAACCGGTGCCGTCACTGGGCTGACCTTTGCCGGTCATTTATTTTGATCGTCAAAGGTTAGTGGTCGCTTGTCAGGGCTTGGCAGGGCTTGGGGGCGAACGTCTGGTGGATCGGTTCTGGTAGCGAAAGGGGGTGGAATGGAGAGGTTTTGACCCTCTTGAAGCTCTGAACCTTGTGAAGCTCCGAATCTAAGCTTCCATAGCCGAGAAGGGGTTGTTCAGATGGTGTCGGCTTGAGATCCGGCCCTGGGAGCCGTTCCTAGAGCTGGTGCGTTGCCACAGCCAGAGGTTTGGGTCGTGTGCGTAGTTGTGTGGTGTGGTTTTGCTTCTGCTATGCCCCACAACATTCCAGGGTCGAGCCGTGGTGGTTTTGCGTCGTTGGTCCCACTTGATGGTGTGGATGATTTGGTTTCCGCAGTGGAGTGAGGGCATGCCTCGGTCTCCGGGTACGGTGTGTAGCATCCAGGTATCGTTGTTATGTTGGATGGGTGTGCCATCTGGGATAGCGCACAGGATTCGGTTGATGCCTTGTGTTGCGATGGGGCTTGTGGGATTGAGGCTTCGGTTGGGGTCAAGTAGTAGTTGGATGTCTCGTTCCAGTGTGGCGAGTGTTTCCAGTTCGGCGGTTTTGTGTGTGACGTTGGGTGCTTTGAATCGGTCGAGGGCGACGAGTAGTGGTCTTGGGTCGTGTGTGCATCGTGTATAGGTCACGATCACTGTGGTGGTCCATCCTTTGGTTTGGGTCGTGGTCTGGTAGGGTGAGGTCACGTCACCCTGGATCAGGTCATCAAGTGTGGTCAGGGTAGTTCCTAGCCATGCGATGACGTGGATTGGGTCTTCGATGATCACTCCGTGTGGCACACTGGCGAATCGTTGGAACTGGTGGGTTGGTGGGTTGTCGGTAGGGATGTAGACGTACATGGAGATCCTTGCATCTGCTGACAGGACGAATCGGATGGCGTGTCCTTGTCTGGTCAGTCGTGATGTTTCAAGGAAGAGGCAGCCTTGGCTTGCTTGTGCGCTCAGGATGGTATCGGTGGCCTTTTGCAGTGCATAGGCGACGCGGTCCCATGGTGATGGGCTATGGCGTGCGAAGGTGTGTTGTGACAGTGGGTAGATCTGTTCTGGTGAGAGTCCGTGTGGTGCTTTGTTGTCACCACGTATTGTCCACTGGTTGGGGAAGTGGTGTTCGATGATGGGTTTCATTGGTCGTTCCACTTCCACAGGGTGAGTTCGGTGGCTACCTGGTTGAGTTTGGCGAGTGTCTCTGTTGGTGTCCCTTGGTGTGTGACGGACACGGTGACACTTTCGGGGTACTTCGTGGTTGTCGTGATGTGTGGGTCGTTGGCTTGTTGGGTGTTGGGTTGGTGTGATGTTTCGTAAAAGGTGAGGCTGGCTTCCCAGCCGCCGTCGTGGAGGGGGAGGAGGGTGAGTTCGTTGTTACGGGTCATCTGGTCCATTGGGTAAGTCCTCCTCGGTGATGGCGCGTGATGGTTTTGCCGGGTCTTCGAGCGGTTGGGTTGACGCTAGCGGTTGACGTTGACGTTGACGTTGACGCCAGCGGTGTTGTCCGTATCGGCCATAGACGGTATTGGCCGTTCGTGTTGGGCTTCTGGATCTTGCCGTTGATCAAGACGGTGGTCTTCGACCGGCTTGATGTAGCCCTTCCATCGGGGGGTGAAGTTTCCTCGCCCATCTTGTCTACTCCCGACTTGTCGGAAACGAACTGGCTTTTCGGGCAGCTGGGTTCCCATCTTTCATTCTCCCATCCGCTCCCAATGCTCTCGTCCTTTGAAGTGTAGTTGTCGCCACCAGCAGAGGTTGCCCTCGTTTGCTTTGTAGTGGACGGCCCATTGGCCGTAGGTCACGCAGAAGTGTGGCCAGGGACGTCCCCATTTGAGAATGGTGAATTTGCCCCCGTGGCGTAGTCGGAACCACACACTGAAGGTCAAGCAGTTCATTCTTCGTTGGTCTCCTTGAGGGCGAAGACGCCAGTGTGGCCAGTCTTTTGTCCACACTTCGGGCATACCCAAAGGTCTTCCCACAAGCTCGTTGCTTGTGTTCCACAAGCATTGCATTGGGGTATGGACACGAAGCTAGCAGAATGGAAGGCGACCTTCCCGGTCGAACCCTGCAGTCCCTTTAGCGCGACGGCAGAGAAGGACACGAGGGATCTTTTTGCCAGGAGGTCCGCTGCTAGTGTCATCAGTTCCTTGTCGTGGTTGCTCATTCTTCCTCGTCCGTGGGGTCACCGTCATTTGGTTGGTTCATCGTCCAAGCGGCTGCACAGGCTAACCTCAACGGACTCCATCACTAATTCCAGATGCGGTTTGATCGGGGGGATGACATGGCACCCCTCGTAAGTCACAAGTCCCCCGTCTTCACTTTGAATACAAAATGTCCCCCTCGTACCATCGATCACTCCCCGAAGTTCTTCCAGGGTAGGGAAAGGTTGACGAGTGCCTTCGTTGCTGATGAGATGGAGGGCACAAAACAACTGGCCCAGGCTCATGTCATTCGCCACGAGCATATCGTTGATTGTACGAGCTACTGCTAGATGCGTAGTGGTTGGTTCCATATCATCAAAATCCTCGGAGAGAGGGCGCTTTCATGCCTGGGGGAGGACCAGCTTATTTTGCTTGGACAGCTCTCCAAGGTGAGCGAGCGTGCAACGTGTATAGGCATGTTCCGCTTCAATCATAGCGGAAGTCCAGGTCATGGCGGGGTACTTGTAGCTGTTCCTGGTGTCCCCGATCTTGATCCCGCACTCGAAGGACTTGGCTGTGGCATCCTGCCGAATGAGCACCACGCCTATTCGTTTCTTATTGAAGCCCACACCGCTCCATACGTGGGTGACCCGGAGGTCTTGTCCCCCGTCTGGGTTGGTCTGAAGTAT
>CALEMP010000016.1 GCA_937910685.1 uncultured bacterium | reverse complement strand
CCCATCCGAGAAGTTGAACCCCGCCGGACCTCCGAGCGGGTCTCGATACCAGAACTGGAAGTTCCAGGTTGAGAGCAGTGTCACTCCGAAAGCTCCGGCGTCGAACGGAGGTGCCGTGAAGTCGATGGGCATGACCACACCGCCCTGGGCGTCCGTGAGCACGACGGGTTGGAGGCGCTGGATGTCTGGGGCGATGCATAGCAAGCCCTCGCCAAGGAACACCTGCGTTTGGTTCGCACCGTAGAAGAATATCCCCGGCTTGAGGGGAGGTGCCCCGGTGACGGCGAGAGCGAAGTCATTCGTTGAGATAGACAACGTCCCCTGCGAACTGATTATTGCGCTTGTCCCGGCGGAGTTCCCGGCGGCGAGGCAGTAGTTGCTGGTCACGCACTCGCATGAGTCGAGAACGCCGTTCTGGTCGAAGTCGAGACCCGGGTCGGAGGCGATGTCGCAGGTGTCCAAGATTCCGTTGGAGTCGCAGTCGAGGCCAGGGTCGCTTGCGATGTCCGTCGAATCGAGGACGCCATTTAAGTCACAATCCAGCCCGGAGTACACCCGAACGTTGTCAAGAAGTGTCAGCGCCGAATACTCTCGATTGTAGAAGATAATCCGCTCTCCAGCCCCGGGCAGCTTTGAGTAGGCCGTCTGGAGGATGACCGTATCAGCAGGATTCGCAAGATCCCAAAGCTCCCATGTAGCCATACCGTTGAACGTAATGAGGCGAAATCCCTTCCACGCCCCCCCTACCGAGGCCCCGCTCGCACCCGGGCTCTGGATATTGCCGCTGCCTCCAACCGATACGGGATCACCACAGCAGTATCCGTACCAGGTCCCCGAGAGGTGGTCAGTGTTCTCCCAATGAGGGTCGCCATTGGGAGCCTTGTTCGCGTACATGAGCGTCCGCCAACTGTCGTTTGAACTCTGCGGTGAGAATTCCCCCTCAATCATCAGATCCTGGTCAAGCCCATCCATCGATTCTGCGGAAAGCAACCAACCCCGGTGCCCGATCCTAAGGACACCTCCTGCCTCGGCAATCGACGAGCTGGCTAGGGGAAGAAAGACTTCCCAGAGGTTCGTGTCGATCACCCCGTCATTAAAGTCATCTTCAAACAGCAGGGTCTGTGCCGTCGCGGGAGCGGCCCCAACTACGAGGAGTGCGAGGGTCACGAGGTAGCGGAACTTGGTCTTCATAAAGTGATTCTGAGGCTCGTGGTTAGTAGACAGACGACTCATGCGGGGAGCTACGGACAAAACGTAACCTCCAACCCATCCGAAAGGTTGAACCCCGCCGGGCCCCCGAGCGGGTCCCGATACCAGAACTGGAAGTTCCAGGTTGAGAGCGGCGTCACGCCGAAGGCTCCCGTGTTCAGCGGCGGCTGTGTGAAGTCGAGCGGGAAAACGACCGCGCCCCCTGCATCGGTAAGCACGACGGGTTGGAGACGTTTGACCGTAGGTCCCACGCAGAGAACGCCCTCACCAACGAAGAGCTGCGTCTGCGTCCCGGCGTAGAAGAAGATGCCGGGCTTGAAGGCGGGTGCGCCGACTACGCCGAGGGAGAAGTTGTTGTCGGACAACGCGAGCGATCCCTGGCCACTGATGATGGCCTGGGTACCAGCGGAGTTCCCAGCAGCGAGGCAGTAGTTGTTCGTGAGGCACTCGCAGGCGTCCAGCACTCCATTCAGGTCGTAGTCAAGACCCGGGTCGGAGGCGAGGTCGCAGGAGTCCAAGGTGCCGTTACCGTCGCAGTCGAGAGCCGGGTTGGCGGCAAGGTCGCAAGAGTCCGGTGCGCCGTTAGCATTGCAATCTGGATCACACTCGTCCGGGATGCTGTTGAGGTCACAATCCTGGCTCGTCCCAATAGCAATGTCTTCGGAGTCTGGAATACCATTACTGTTACAATCAAGGGATTGGCTTAGCCAAATGGCAATCTGAGTCCCCGGACTCATTGCAGCGATATCTGGAATACCATCCCCATCGAAGTCCGCGATCTGAATGCTCGCCTGTGCTGCGGGGGAAAGCACCTGGTGACTTGTAGAGACGACACCGTTTCCATCAGTGGAAAACACTCGGAGACCTGCCCCATTGCCCGACGACCTGACCACCACTTCCAAATTGTCATTCTGGGTTGAAGCGCGGAGCTGTAACCCGGTTCCCGTATCGCCGACGGGCACCGTTTGCGATAGAACAAATCCACCAAGGCCATCTCCCAAATAGGTCCGGACCTCTTGTGCTGATTCGTGGGGAATTACTAAGTCGGCGGTCATGTCGCCGTTTAGGTCAGCAACGCCAAATCGACGTGGTTCAGATGCAGCTTGGGATCCGACGTTGCTCCACTGTAACCCTAGCCCGTCGTTCCGAAGGGACATGATCATGCCACCGCCCTGTTGTCCATTGCTGACCACAACGAGGTCTTGGTCCCCGTCATTGTCAGAATCCAACGCACGTGCGTACCAGGGGTAGGATGATGTTTGGATGGTTTGGGAATGGACGAGTCCACCCCCAGCTTGTCCGAGGATAATCTGGACTCCTCCTGCGCTTGCGTCAGGAACAACCAGGTCCGCAAAACCATCTGCATTCAAATCGGCCACTTCGACGGAAACGAACGAGCCTCCGGTCAGGATCGTCGATTGGGTGAAAGTGCAATTGCCGTCATTTTGGAATAAGAGCAGTGCTTGGCCCCCGTAGCTGGCAACAACGAGATCAACATTGCCGTCCTGATTGTGGTCCAGGCCGGCAAGGTCATTGATTCCGGAGACTGCTAGAGGCAGTACAGGCCCCTGTGCCAGATTCCCCTGACCATCGTTCCACATCACGATCAGTGAGGATCCACTTCCGATGGCCAGGTCAATGTCACCATCGGAATCCAGGTCAGATGCGTACGAAGTGGTGATTGCTACAGCCGCCGCAGGGGTAGTCACTCTCGGCCACGACCAACCGAAGCCTGGCGCGGAAGCAAGCTCGAGGAGAGGTCCATGTATTCCGTTGTCACCGTTCGCGTCGTTCCATCCCCCGTACGGAGGGAAAGTCTGCGCACCGACATCCTCGTGCCCCAAGGCATCGTTCGGTTCGTTGAGGTTCCAATTCGTGAACGCCAGTGGTTCGCCGCTCGCCCAAGCCCACCCCTGGTCCGGTTCCGGTGCGCCCGGATCCTGAACGAGGCCGATCCAGACCGCTCCGCTCGATTGGTAGGGCTCGAAGGTAGTACTGATCCAGTCTTGCTCAGCCTGGTCCCTAATTGTTGCCAGGTGCCCCCCCAGCGTCGCCGCCAAAGCTTCCGAGTCAGTCCAAGACCGGAGCGTGTAGTCCACCCCATACCAGTGCCCGTTGATCGGACTCTTTACCCAGTCAGCCTGGAGGGCGGGCTGCTGGGCGAACGATGTGGCCGTGATGAGTACGAACGCAAGACAGTGCTGAATGTGATGGCGCATGATTGAGCAAGACCGTGGATTTTAGTAGCCGCGATTGGAACGATTTACGGCAGCCAAGTCACCCTCCACGCATTCGAGAAGTTGAAGCCGGAACCGGAGCAGGTGTTCGTCGGATCCCTGTACCAGAACTGGTAGTGAGCCGGGACACCGGGGCCGAAGCTGGTTGCTCCGAATGGTGGGCCCTGGAAGTCCGTGAATGACGTGGAGCCTGCCGAGGTCACCTGAACCTGAGATCGCACGGACTGTCCACCCGTGCACAGAAGACCATCGCCTACCGTGTTTCCGAGACCACTGTTGATCTGGATTGCACCGCGCAGGATCAGACCAGGCTTATTGCCGGGTGCCCCGGCGACATCAAGCTGAAATGTGTCACCTGAAATCGATGCATTTCCTACTCCAGTGAGCAATGCCCCACCGAGCCCGCCACTGTTCGCACAGCCTTCACCAACGCCCCCGTGGTTCAGGCATGGGCAAAAGAAGCCCGTGCCGTCTCCGTAACAGTAGGCGTGCCCCGCGTGTTCGGTACGAAGCGCCAGCGAGTGTTCCACGCCCTCCCACACCTGGGAGAACCCCGCTTCGCTGGGCGTGTTCGAGGTCTGGCCGTGGTCGTCCCGTCCCCAGGAGAGGATAGTTCCATCTGTACGAAGCGCCAGCGAGTGATAGTAGCCCCCCGACACCTGAGTAAACCCAGTTCCGTTGGGCGTGGTGGAGACCACGCCGTAGGAGTCCGCTCCCCATGAAACGATGGAGCCGTCCGTGCGCAGCGCCACGGAGTGCGCGTAGCCACCTCGCACCTGGGTGAAACCTGTCCCGGTCGGGGTGTTAGAGACCTGGCTGGAAGTGTCTGATCCCCACGAAACTATGGAGCCATCCGTGAGTAGCGCAAGTGAGTAGTACCCTCCCCCTTCAACCTGCGTGAACCCAGTGCCGCTGGGCGTGTTGGACACTTGGCCGACATTGTCAGCTCCCCACGAAACGATTGAGCCGTCGCTGCGCAGCGCCAGGGAGTGGACTTCGCCCCCAGCCACCTGCGCGAACCCGGTTCCGCTCGGCGTGTTGGACACCTGGCCATGGCTGTTCCATCCCCACGAAACGATAGAACCGTCGCTGCGCAGGGCTAGGGAGTGGAATTCGCCTCCTGCCACTTGGGTGAATCCTGTTCCGCTGGGCGCGTTGGATACCTGACCTTCTGAATCTCGTCCCCACGAGACGATAGAGCCGTCTGCACGCAGCGCCAGCGAGTGATGTCCACCCCCGGCCACCTGCGTGAACCCTAGTCCGATGGGCGTGTTGGAGACCTGGCCGTGGGGGTCACTTCCCCACGAAACGATGCTCCCCTGCCCCAACGCACCCGATGGCAGCAGGCCACCGAGAACAAACGCAAAGCAAAACCGTGACCGTGCAGCGACCGAGAGCAATTGAATCATCGAGCTTAAAGTCGTTGAGTTGTGGAGCTGAGAGCGGGGGCCGTCCATCGTAGGAGCCCTCCAGTGGAATCGATGATAAAAACCCCAATCCTGACTCGATTGACGGCTCAGGTGCACGAGAGGGTTGGCAATGAGCCCCTCCCGTCCAAGAGCAAATCCGATGAAGCAATCTGTGCGACCGATCTCTATCGCCGATGCCCGGATCTGCTGCTAGTCAAGGGGGCCCTCCGACACAGCTACGTCCCATTCGGGCGTCAATTGGGCTCAGTGATGCTGGGCAGCCGACGGTAGGACTCTCAACGCCAGAGAAGCTGGCGGACGGTGGAATTCAAGTGTCACTGGAACGCAATTCGCAGTGCGCCAGAGAGGTTGAACCCACTTCCACATGGGCTGTTGGAAGAGTCACGAAACCAGGTGCTTCCATCATTCGCTGTTGGCCTGGGCGTCAAGTATCAGTCTCTCCTTGACCCGGCGATACGGGGATCTACCTGAGCCCGCAAAAACAAACCAGCCCGAGGGCGAGGGCGGCATTGCTCATACCCTCGTCGGTGAATTCTGCCACGCGGTCGAACTGGCCCATGGGGCGTTGGAGGCGTTTGTAGGG
>CALEMP010000015.1 GCA_937910685.1 uncultured bacterium | reverse complement strand
CGCGACCTGACCACCGGAGAACTGCGAGAATTCTCCATCGACACGATCGTGGACCGCGGCCCCAAGCACTCCCCTATGCCCTCGGGGTTCACCAATGCACTAACGCGCGAGGAGCTGCGGGACCTGATCGCTTACCTCGACGGCCTCGAGGGCCCAGGCATCGATCGCTAGATGGCCTGCCCGACAGGTTTCCTGCCTCCGATTTCCAGTGCAGGAAACCGGCGGTCTAACCCAGGCTACTCAGCCAACTTGGATTGGCGCACCAAGCAGGACTCGAACCCGCCACCCCCGGTTTAGGAAACCTGTATCCTGGGCCCATGAAACGACTCAGTTTTCAAGCCCTCCTTCTGGTCGCTGCGCCCCTGTTGCTTTTGGTTCTGCCCCATGTGCTGCAGGATCCCGAAGGGCAGGAAGTCGCGCCCCTGGAGTGCATCACCGTGATCGCGGTGCGTCATGGGGAGAAGGATCGGACCGAGAAACGGGACCCGGTCTTGACCGAGGCTGGAGAAGAACGGGCTCGGGAACTGGCACGCATGCTCTCCGCATCCGGCGTGAGCCATGTTTTCTCTACGCCCTACCGTCGCACACGGGCCACCGTGGCTCCCCTGGCTGCCTTGATGGAGTTAGAGGTCACCGAATACTCGCCCAAGGACCTCGGGTCTTTCGCCAAACGACTCGCCCAACTTCCCCCGGGCTCCGTGGCTCTGGTGGCAGGACATTCGAACACGACTCCAAGCCTCGTCCTGGCCTTGGGCGGCAAAATCGTTGAACTGGAAACTCTGAACGGAGTGCCTGCCCTTGGGGATCAGCAATTCGATCGCTTGTTTGTGACCACCCTACCGCCAGCAGGGCAGCAGGTGAATACGCTTGAGTTACGCTTTGGAGCGGAGACTAAATAACTACGCTGGTCTTTCACAGACTCAGCAAATAACCAAGAAGGTCGCTGATATCCGTGTCTGTGAGCGGATCCAACAATCCCTCCGGCATCAGGGACAGTGAGTCGAACCGCATGGAGAGAACAGTGTCCTTGGGGATCCGCAAGTCCGGTCGGTCCCGACGGCGGAGAATGATGGCTGAGTCATCTTGACTCGCGAGGAAACCATCCAAAAGTTCACCTTCAACGGTTTCTACAATCAAGGTGCGGTAGCCACTTTCGAATCCGGCGTTGGGAGTCAGGATAGAACGCAGCAAGCCTTCGATTCCTTTGGCGCCAACGCCGTCTAAAACCGGGCCGATGTCGGCCCCTTGGCCCGCGACTCGGTGACAGGCGGCGCAGTGTTCAGCGTAGAGGGCCTTGCCCGAGGCCAGATCTGCTGGCGCACGAGCCAGAACGCGGTGACGGGCAAAGATCACCTCGTCCGCAGCAGCTTCTGCAGCGGATTGGATGGGAGGTCCCACGGGAATGGGCTCAATGCTGGCTTTGCCGGACAGGGGAACAGCTGAGGAAGGTAGCACCAGGATCAGGGACTCGTCGTCCTCTGCCACAAGAGCCAAGCGGGCGGCCTGGGCGATTTCTTCGGCGCTGCGGGCGCGGTTCCAAAGTCGCCATTGCACAATGTCGCCGTGGGTGCCGCCGCCCGGGGTGGTGGCCCCCACATCGAGTCCTTCGAAACGGTCAGGTGTTGGCTTATGAGAGGTCTGATTGAGCTCTCCCTGCAAGTAGAGCGACATGAAACCCGCCTCATCACGGGTCATGGCAATATGAGTCCAGACGCCTGGCAGGATCGGCCGCGTGGCAATGATCACGTCGTGGAATTTTGAGCCGCACCAGAGACGAGGAAGTCCTGCGGCAAAGTTGAAATCAAAGACGCCCCTACCCATCAGTAGTCCATCGTCGTTGGTGATGCCGGGTTCCATGCGCACCCAGGCTTCCAGAGTAAAGGGCCCTTCGATGGTCAGGTTGGTATCAGCAAAGTCATTCTTGCCGCCGCCAAGGTGCAGGACCGACACCCAAGAGGCTTCCACGTCGGCACGCAGATTTTCTAGCAGGGGGTCATTGCCCAAGGCCGCTTCCAGCCGGGCAAAACCTCTGGCATCGACAAACTCCACGGAGATGTCTTCACGCACCAGCGCTTCAGCTAAGGCCCGGGCGCGACCTTTGCCGGCCAGCAGTTCAGCAAAAACAGACTGGCGCAAGGTGGACTCCAAGTATGGCCAAAGCTCCAGAGTCAGGGCAAAGGCTTCCTCGCCAGAAATGCGAGCCAGGGCATTGGCAGCGGCCCGACGCACGGGACTGCCCGGGACCTCGGATTGGGCCCAGGTAAAGAACAGCTCGGCATCATTGCTGCCCATCTCGCCTAGGGCTTCAATACAGGCCTGCGCTCTCTTAGGGTTGCTCCCCTTCAAGAGTGCCTTGACGTCAGATTCGAGCGCAGCCAGACGCAGATCCCGGGCGCTGCGCAGCAACAGATCCTCTGAAGCGGTGCCCGGTTGCTCTTGCACAAGAGCGCGCAGGCTCTGGGTCAAGACCGGTGCGAGGTTGGACATTTCCCAGCGTTTTGCCTGCTCCAGCACTAGGCCCAGAGCCACTCGGCGTGAAGCGGGCGAAGCCAGGAGCGACTCCACCGCCGCCCGTACTGAAGGCTGGCCTGTGTGCTGCCCCAGGAGCGTCAACTGCTCCTTGCTGGGAACAATGCCAGCCCGAGCAAGTTCAAAAGCCACGGCCTCCGCACCAGCGCTGCCACCAAGACAGAGAGCCGCAAAGAGGGGATCTTCTATGCTGCCGGGCACTGCAAGCAGAGCCGCAAGTTCCTTCCCGCAGCCCTCAAGAGCCACGCGCACAAGACTGCGTTCAAAGGCAATGTCCGCCGCAAGCAAGGCACTCGAACCCGCTGCATCAAGTGGACGAACAAGTTCTAAGAGCCGTTCTACCAACTTCGGTGTGTGCGAAGAGGATTGACCCAGACTCTCGATCGCTGCAAAGCGTACGCGGGGATCGGTTTCGTTCTGAACCCAGGCCATTGACTCGGCCAGCTGGTCCCCATCTTGTGCGACCTGAACCGCCAGTCGCGCAGCTTCCCGCCGCAGGGCGGGCTCATCCGCGCTGAACAGTGCACCCAGTAGGTCGGCATTCAAGCGCTCAATATCCTCAAGGCACCAAAGAGCCAAAACCCGCGCCGAAGTCGGCGCATCTTGACGGAGGGCCAGGGCGTTCAGATCAGGCCCAAGAGCCACCGCTCCGCGAGCTCCAATCTGATGCCAGGCAGCGCGTGCGGCCCAATTACTGGGCGAAGACAACTGACCCACGAGTTCTTCATCGCTCAAGGCTGCCACATCAAGGGGCGCGCGACGCTGCTGGGACTCATGACGAATGCGCCAGACGCGACTGCTGGTCTTGTCCCGATCGGGATGATTGCGAGGTACCTCGTTGTGGGAGATGATCGGGTTGTACCAATCCACCACATACAGACAACCATCCGAACCAAAGTGAATGGCCACCGGACGGAAATTCTTATCCCGCGATGTAAGGAACTCGCTCGCCAGCTCTAGCTGCACTTCACTGGGATCGACCGCTGAGCGACTGGCACGAATGCCCTGGATCTTGCTCAAGATCGGATTGGCAATCAGAAAAGTATGGTCCCAAGGACTTGGGAAACCGCCCAGGTCTTCGCTCAGGGCGAGGCCCGAAAGTCCTGTACCCCCCATCTGGAAATCCGCCAGGGTCGGGCGCCAAGGGGAATGGGGCCGAGAGCGATGACTGCCGATCCCCGGGTAGCTCGCGCCGTTCTCAAAAGGCACCAGGGGATAGCCAAGATCATTGGCCTCTTGAATCCACTTGTCCCCCTGGCGATCGATCACAAAACCCCAGATGTTGTTGAGGCCCGTTCCCGCGACCTCGAAGCGGCTGCCATCGAGTTGAAAGCGTCCGACCTTGCACTGGTTGAAGGTCGTTTCCTGGCCGTCGGTGGTGCGCACCTTGGATGAATTGTAAGCGCCTTGGGCCAGGTAGACCCAACCCCCGGGCGCACGCACAAAACGGTGCGGCAAGAGGTGCGAATCCTGGATGCCGAACCCGCTCAAGACGATTTCTTCGCTGTCTGCGCGCCCGTCCCCGTCCGTGTCGGTCAGGCGCAGGATGTTGGCCCCCTCCCCCACCAGAACGCTTTCCGCAGCGCGAACGCCAAGTGGCAGCACGGCCATGGGAATCACCAGCCCATCCGCAAATGTACGCGGGATCTGCACACCCTCGGCCCAAGGGGTATCGAACACCAGCACTCGGTCACGACCACCGCGTGCATAAAGGGCGGCAGCTTCGGCGTTTTCGTTGCTGTCGATGGGATACTCAACAGCCGTCACCGCCCACATGCGCCCGTGGTCGTCAAAGGCTATGTCTACGATCTTGCTGCTCTCGGGTTCGCAAGCAACCAGTTCGGCTGAGAAACCAGGGGCAAGAGTAAAGCCCGCGAGTTCAGCGTCTGGCGAGAGAATCGCGCCCTTGCCCTGATTCTTGAGCGACTGCTGCTTGTCCCAACGCCGCCAGGTCATGGCACCAGATGTCGCAGAAAGCTTGCTCAGGTGAATGTTGCGTACCTGCACAAGCGCCTTGCCGCCACTATGCACCTGGATCCCGATTTGTCCATCGAGGGGAATGTCCAGTTCGCCTTCGATGTAGTCCAGGGCCGGGACGCCGTTGATCCAGGATCGGATGCGCGAGCCAACGGCCAGAATGCGGTAGGTGTTCCATTCCCCCGGCAAGACCGCGGCTTGCACCTCCTCCAGATTCTTTGAAGTGGACAGCACCCGGTTACGGCGGGATTCGTCATAGAGCTTGCCCCACCATCCATCCCCCGCGTCCACCTGATAGCCCGTCATCTCTGAGCTATCGGGAACCCGGCGGCTGCGAATCTGAATGCCCGAGTTCACAAAACCACCTGCGCCGGTGATGCGGATCTCAAGGCTTAGATCGAAGTTCCCATAGCCCGCATCCGTGGCTAAAAAAGTGTTGTGGGGAACATTGGTGGTCAGAGAACCACCCGTGATGACTCCGTCTTCCACACGCCACCACTGCCGGTCACCCTCCAGGGTGCCCCAGCCGGAAAGGGTTTCCCCGTCAAAGATGCTGACCCCGGGGGCCTCATCTTGAGCTGACACGGGCAAACAACAACAGACACTGGCAAGCAGGCTTATAGGGAGGAAACTCATAGGGAAAAATCGAAGACAACAATGCGAGCGAGCCGGGGCAGGATCAGTGTTTTTACCACCTCGTGATCGGGATGAGGCAGGTAAGCATCTCGGGCTTCACTGCTCTCGAAGGTCATCACAAACCCGTGGGTATATCCGTCGTTCAGACCCTCGCCGCTTTCGTAGGGCCCACAAAGGACTTCTTCCAGTCCAGGGATCTTCCCCACCATTCCTTTGAGGGCACCGAAGCACTCGTCGATGTCCTGCTCGGTCACCTGGGGTTGAAACTCAAAGACGCCGAAGTGCTTGACCTGTGCCATGGGGGAATTCATTGGGATGGG
>CALEMP010000014.1 GCA_937910685.1 uncultured bacterium | reverse complement strand
CGAGACCGTGACCCCTAGGCTGGGGTCCCCGTTATCATCGGTGTGACCCCAGGGGCGGCCAAGGGAGTCCAGCGCATAGGTCCGAGAAGTGCTGCCCACAATTCCAGGCCCCCTCACAATTGCCTCGGCTTCAAGATGCCCCGATGCATCGCGAGAAAAACTCGTCACGCTGCCATTGGTGGCGCGCCAGGTGTCCAAGAAACCAGCAGCCGACCAGGACCAACTGGCAAAGCTGTTGTCGGCCCGGGTTTCACGGATGGTGCGCGAAAGTGCATCATGCTGGTAGCTGGTCTGGTTGCCGTGATCATCAATCCGTGCGGTAACACGATGCAGATCATCATAGACCGTGCCCAGAGTCACGACTCCGTCCCCTCCGGCTTGGGTCAGGTCGGCAGTGGATTCATCGGCAGCATAGCCGCTGGCCGAGATCCAGCGGCGCTCGGTGATGATGCGCCCCAAAGAATCGCGCTCCCATTCGGTCAGATTGTCTTTGGCGTCGCGCACATTGCGCAAGCGCGAGAAGCGGTCCCAAGCGTATTCTTGGCGATTGCCGAGGGCATCGACTTGCGCGATGACCCGCCCCAAGGTGTCTCGCTCCAGGACCATATCCCGGGATTCGCTAAAAACACGCTGGGGATCGGTGGAATGCTCGAGGGACGATTCTCCCATGACCCTGCCGGCCAAATCCCGTTGAAGGAGTACTTCATTGCCCACAGCATCAATCCTTCGGCGCAATTCATGCACCCCATCGTATTCCCAAACCATCAGATCTGCGTCACTGTCCAGCACCCCGATCACCCGGCCCAGAGCATCATGGATGGCAATGCTCGACACCCAACCATCGTTGGGCATCAAAGCACCATCGTCCAAAACGGTGGTGGCCGGATCATGATCAAACAGGGCTCGATCCGTGCGGTAGGAACGGCCCAGGGCATCATAGTGAAAGCGGCTTTCCGCAAGGGTCTTCACCCCCAAATGGCCGGGAATCGAGCCACGCACCGTTGTTCCCAACAAATATCCAGCGGCATCATAGGCGTACTCTGTGCGGGCACCGTTGCGCGCAGTCACGGCTGAGGGACGGCCATGGCCATCCCATTCTGTGCTGCGACTGGCACCGCTCGGATCTATTGTGAGCACTAGGGCGCCGCCGTGGTCGACATCAAAACGAGAGACAAATTCCTCGGGCGTACCAACTGCACTCACCGACTGGATCGTCAGATTGCGCTCATCTACCTGACGCAAGGAACGCCGGGCGGAGGGCGTTCCTACGGCTTCGCTGCCTCCGATGAGGTTGCCAACCGAATCATAGACCAACTGACCCTTGAGGGCCATTCCGGTGGCGTCGGAAACCACTTCCACCAGCCGATCCAAGATGTCATAGCGCAGAGTCGTGACCTCATTCGCGTCAGCGCCATCCGAACCGTCCGGTTGCACACGCACCTCGATGATGCGATCGTTCATGTCGCGCAACACTATGGTTTCACGCCGGGCACGGATCAGGCCCAAGGCGCTGCCTGCGCCCTCGATCCTACGTACGATTTGATCCCGTTCGTTGACATGCCAATAGGTCGTGATGCCGCTGGCATCGGTGATCGCAGTTGGTATTCCACGGGGATGTGCGGGGATAGCGCCGTTGAGTTGCGCCCTGTAGGAGAGGTTGGTGGTGCGTTGCAGAGCCTTGAAGCCGCGGCCGCTGTTGCGACTGCTGAGGTCACTCGTATCTTCGATCACCTGACGCAGATACCCGCCGCCCGTACTTGACGCGCCGGGCAAATCCACGACCCCATCCCCATCAGGGTCGTCGGCGCCAAAGTAGTGGAAGCGCGTCTCGTTCCCTTCCGCATCTCGCCGTGAACTCAACTGCCCGAAATTGTCATAGACGTAGGTTTCTACTGGGGCTTGATTGGGTCCGATCCCCACGAGCTGCGCCTCTGACGGTAGGACTACAGTCGGAGACTCCACCCGGATCATTTTCCCGAGGTTCTGTCCCACGATGCCGTCCCCATTGATGTCTCCCAGCGAAACGATGCCCAATTGCGTGAAGAGAGTCGCGAGTTCCGAGTGGGTGACCCCCAACTTTTGGGCAACATCGCTTGGAAGTGAGGCGAGGTCTTCCATGTAATCCAACTGGATCGAAGTGGTGAAGGCTGCTGGATCTGCACCCGGCTCAAAGCCACGCGGATCGATGATTTGAAGCGGCTTGCCGTAAATAGGCTCAAACAACGTTTCTGTGCGAATCGAGGGTTGCGTGGGGTTGCGCTGGTCTGAGTGTTCGACCCAGGCGATCACATCCCCTTGCATCACGCGCGGAACCTGTGCCGCAGGATGGTAGATGATTTCCGTGCGGCCGCCGATCTCATCGATCACCTCAATAGGCATCCCGTCGTTGTTGTAGTTTGCCGTGCGAGTCCAGCTGGCACGGGATGCGGTGCCGGGACGCAGCCCTTTTGAAAAGAGAGTCTCGGAAAGAAAAAGTCCGGCGGAGGACATCTCACAGATGGTTTGGACACCGCGAGGATCAATCACGGTGGTGCGTACCGCCACCTGTCCAGGATCCGGCGTGTAACTTTGGGCGATGACCTCGTACTTGTACTTCCATGTGCCCCCTGCGCCGAGGGGCCAAGCCTCTTCTGGGGCACCGATGGTGTGGCTCTTGACCGTTCCAAAGGTCACGCTCCAAGGATCGTGGTCCTCATAGGTCCAGCGCAAACGAGGGGGGCCGCCGCTCAAGACTTCGGCAGGAAAGGTGATTTTGGTCAGTGCATGGGTGAGGCGCGGATCGGCTGACCCGTGGTATCCATAGGTGCGCGACTTGCCCTGGGGAAAATCATTCAAGCCGTCGGTGTTGGTCACGGCAAAGCTCGTCACCCGTACAAGGTTGGCTTGATCGTCGTAGGTATAGCGCACCTCTCGCCCGGACCAATCGCGCACAACCGTGACCTGCTCGGGCCAGCGAGGATCTGTGTAGTCAAAGTCAATGCGCCTGCCATAGGACTCGATGACCGCCTGGATGCGGCCATTGGGCTCGCGCAGGATTTGCAGCATGTTGCCAGCTGGACTGGTGATGAGCACCAACTGCCCGGTCGTGTGCTGGACCGGCTGGGTGCTGCTCATGGCAAAATGCAGCCGCCCCCCACCACGTCGCTCGACCACGATCATAGGCAGAGGCGACCCATCGGAACCTGACTGCCAGTGGGCCGTGTCGAACCTGCCCGCAGTTCCCTCCCAGAGCACGCCTGGCTGAACCGGAACAAAACGATCCTTGTGGCCGTAGGCGTCGAAAACCAATGCGCCGCCGGGCATCACCTCCACCCTTTGGTCCAAGTTGCACGCCCAGGCGGGGCCAAACATGGAGTTGCTAAACGTGCGCCGGGTGAGATGCCTACGGCTCAGGGCAAAGTCCGTCACCGCGTCGCGGCCAAAGAGCAACATGTCCACCTCATCGCGCAGCTCTTGGCCGCTGTGCAGCAAGATTTGCTCGGAGCCTAGGTCCGTGAACGACACCGAGGGATCCGGGCGTGGCGTGGGAACCCCCGTGTCAGCGAAACCCCCATCACCGGCGGGATGGGGCAAGGCGCAAACACCTCCACCATTGACTCCCCCGGCGCCCGGCGCCGGATCCCAAGGGTGGCCCTTGAGACTCGAACCGGGGGAGGTGGAATAGTCTTCCAGCTTGCAAGCGGCGTTGGTCAACCCCGTGTCATCGTTAGGGGGACAATCCCCTGACTGGTTGGGGTGGGCGGGCGACGTTATGACGACAGTGTCAATGTGCTTGGGGTTCTGGGCCCGGGCGGAGGCCGCAATGGTCAAGGACCAGAGCAGAACGAAGAATATGGTTTGCGCGACGCGCAGGAACTCACGGTGCTGTATTTGTTGCATGACCATGACCTTACCGCGCAAAAGGATTGCGGCCTTAGTCCTGGGAAGATCAGAAGTACAGATGGCCCCAAAGTCATGCGAATGGCGCGATGTAAGCGGGGACCCGTCAACGACTTACGAGAGCCATAAAAACCGATACCCGGTTTTCTCCAGCGGCCGGCACCTTTTGCAGGGAAGGGCTAATCGCAGTTTCCAAGGAAACTGGAAGGGCTCGACCAATCGCGAGTTATCCACAAAGTGATGCACACAGCCAATCTAAAGGTCCAAGAGCATGATCGCACTCGATCCAACAAGGACCGGGCTGTGGATAAGTAGGGAGGACCCATCCCGCTGATGGGAATGCTAGGTTCCCCTCCAGCCAAGCGCCGGGGGGGGTCACCGGCCGCGCATTTGCTTAAAGCGCTCAAAGGCGTCGTCGGAGGCGCCTTCCTCTGGTTTCGGTACAGAGGGCAAGGGACTCTTGGGCTCCTCTGTCCCCATGGGAGCAGAAGCTCCGGCGTCCGTGCCCAACTCCTGAACGGGGGCGTCCCCGTCGAGCACGAAACCCGCGCCCTCGAGCAGACTTCGTATGCCACCCTTGTCCACGCTCTTGGCGAGGGCTTCCTTGGGCGAGATCGTGCCCGCTTGGGCCAACTCGAACAGGGAGTCATTCAACAAACGCATGCCCTGGCGGGCCCCCATCTGCATCATCGACGGAATCTGGTGGGTTTTGCCTTCGCGGATTTGATTCGAGATTGCGCTGTTCACCACCAAAACCTCGAGGGCTGCCACTCGGCCTCCCTCGGTTTTCTTGCAGAGGGTCTGGGCCACGACACCTTTCAAACTGGACGAAAGCATGGTCCGGATCTGAGCTTGACGGTCCGCGGGAAACTGATCGATGATGCGGTCCACGGTCGACGGCGCAGTGGTGGTGTGCAGAGTTCCAAAGACCAAGTGCCCGGTCTCTGCAGTCTCGATGGCGATCTCGATGGTTTCCAAATCGCGCATCTC
Organism: uncultured bacterium; assembly: GCA_937910685.1. GTDB lineage: Bacteria > Planctomycetota > UBA1135 > UBA1135. Next base: position 4,817 of record CALEMP010000014.1, on the reverse strand, counting down.
CCCCACCAGAACAATGTCCGGGTCCTCGCGTAGTGCCGCTCGTAGGGCCCGCTTGAAAGACTGGGTATGACCGCCCACTTCTCGCTGGTTGATCAAGCACTGGTTGTCCTGATGCACGAACTCGATGGGATCCTCGATGGTGATGATGTGATCCCGGCGGGTACGGTTGATGTGATCCACCATGGCCGCCAGGGTGGTGGACTTGCCCGAGCCCGTGGGCCCTGTGACCAACACCAGTCCCTTGTGCAGCTCACACATTTCCAAAATCGCAGGCGGCAGGCCCAGCTGCTCGGCGGTCAGGATCTCTTCGGGGATTACCCGAAAGACCCCGCCGGGTCCACGGTGGTCCTCGAACAGGTTGGCTCGAAAGCGCGCGACCCCTTCCAAGTGATAGGCAAAGTCCGTGTCCTTTTCCTGCTCGAATTGGGCAGCGTTGGTTTCAGGCGTGATCTCCAGCAGGACTTGGCGCATCTGCCGAGGATCGAGCAACGGGGCCTCGTCGATGGTGACCATCTCGCCCGAGACGCGCAACATGGGCTTACGCCCACTGGTCATGTGAAGGTCGGACGCGCCGACTTCGTGCATACGGGTGAAGAGTGAATTGATCCAGGCCATAGGTGCTCCAAGTGGCACCCCACGGAAGAAGGCGCCTGGGACCTCTTATCGGCATTTGATGCCTAATGACTGGAGCGAGAACCCTCCAGGCCTAGCCCACATCTGACATGGCCACGGACTCAATCCAAAGGTCGCCCCCTGGGATCCCTGAGCAGCCTGAAGCCCGCGATCCCGGGAGGCCGCCGAGGAGTCTTCATGCGCCCCCCCATTCGCGCAAGACGCCCTTTGGGATAGCTAGGGGTGAGTCCAAGAGACGGTCCTGCAACCTCTCGCGGATCGCACTCAGTCACCAAACTCGAAGAACTTGGCCAAGACATGTTCCGGGGCGCGCGGGGTCATGTAACTCACCACGACCAGAGCCGTCAGAGAGAGACCCACGGCCGGGAACATGACTTCAGCCAGAACTGGGTGCCAACCCTCTGTATTCAAGACAAAGGTCCAGATCAGAGTGGTAGCCGTGCCCACCACAATCGAAGCCACCGCGCCCGCTCCAGTCGCTCGGCGCCAAAGGAAGGCCGCCAACAGGGCCGGAGTAATCGAGGTTCCATAGATCAAGTACGCGGTAAAAGCCGCGGCCAGGATCGTCGGGAATTGATTAACCAACAAGAAAGCCACGAAGCCCAACACCAAAACCAGCATGCGACTGATCAAGACCACCTGCTTTCCATCTGCGCCCGGGTTGATCCAACGCTGGTACACATCGCGGGTCAAGTTCGTGGCGGGTACCAACAAGAACGAGTCAGCGGTGGAGACAACGATGGCCAACATGGTGGCCACCATCAACATGCCAAGCCCCTGAGGCAAGACTGAAAGAGCCAGAGTCGGGATCACGGCTTCGGTTGCGCCCGGGCCCATTGCGCCAAGATCAGGCATCAGGCCCTGCGCGGCGGCCACGCTGCCAGTCAAGCCCATCAAGCTAATGGCGCTCTCCAACACGATCACGCCAACGACCCAAAAGCCTACGGCCCGGCGCGCATTGCCCGCATCCCGGGCACTGCAAATCCGCTGGTACACGTTAGCGTCGCCCAGCAAGAGCAGCGCCGTGGGCACAAAGAACACGAGGGCCACCATGGGGCCGCTGGCCCCCGTATCGCTCTCGGCCGCCCAATGGCCAAACAAGCCGGTCTTGCCCGCGGCTTCGGCCACGGCAAAAACCTCATCCAGGCCCCCCACTGCGTTGAGCAACCAGCCAAGGGAAAACAGCACACCGAGCGTCATCAAGACGCCGTTGACCACATCCGTGTAGACCACTGATAACATCCCCGCCAACACGGTATAGGACACGGCAAACACAGCGGTCAGGATCACCCCCGTGTTCGGGTCGATACTGCCTTCGGTCACGATCGACAAAATCTTCCCGCCGCCCTTGAACTGATAGGAGACGATGGTCAAGTAGGCAATCACCGTGGTGATCGTGGCTAGGGTCGAAGCCGCCGGGCCATAGCGCGCTTCGAGGATCTCGGGCACGGTGACCTTCCCTAGATTCCGCACGCGTTTGGCGATGAAGAACACCAGCAAGATCCCGAGCCAAGCCCCGCAGCTGGACCAAAGCCCCGACAGTCCGTTGCGGTAGCCAAGCCCCGCGCCTCCGAACAAGGATCCGTTGCCAATCCAGGTAGCCAGCAAGGTGCCCACCAAGACCCACCAGGGCAAGGTACGCCCCGCCACCATGAAATCTTCGGAGTCCTTGACCTTGCGCGCCTTCCAAAAACCCACGCCAATCAAGGCCAAAAGGTAGATCAGACTGGAGAGCAGATAGGGGTTCTCCCAGAGCGTGCTCAGGGTGAAGGGTTCGGGGGGGAGCTCAGACATGGAGTGAGGGTAGCGGCTTTGGGGCTCGAAGGGCTAGGCTGCTGGGGATGGGATCTGCATCAAATACCCCAAGCGCATGGCAGGATGCGCTCAGCGCCGAAGATCTGTGCGCCTGCGCAGTCCGATTCTTGGACGGAGAGCTCGACAGTTTTCCGGGCTGGGGAGCACCGGACGTGGACGAGGAAACGGACCCTCTGCTGGCAACCCTCAAGCGCTGCTGCCAGGGGGGATTTTTGACCGTGGCATCCCAGCCAGCGGGAGCCCAGCGCCCGGGAGCAGACGGGCGCCTGGAGCGAAGGCGGGCCTTCGTGACTGGGTTTGCATCCCCAGGGGCCGTGGAGCGCATTCGAAGCAGCCTGCCCGCGGGACTGCACCTCTTTGCCCACCCATCGTCCCTCACGGACCTGGATCTTGGACTGGTGGTGGGCGAACGGGGGGGCGATGCATTTCTGCTGGCGGGCGCAGCTGCGGGACCTCTAGAGCTGGCGTTTTTCGAGGAGGAAACCAGTGACCAGGCCACCAAGGACCTTGCCCAATGGCAGTTCACCAGCCTGATCGAAGAGGCCTGGAACCGAGACGATCGCCTCTGGTGCTTCCTGGATCAGGCTCTTGGGTCCTGAGTGAATTCACAAGTGGCCTCCCCATCGCTACCCGCGGGAGTTGATCCCTGGGGGAAAACCCCGATCACGGGATTTTCTCCCCGCATGATTCTTCTGTCCCTAGCTGGCCCCTTCTGAAACCGACTCAAATCGAGTCCTTCAGCACCCCAAGATCCGATTCGGGACTCACTCTGCCACCCCGGTTCCGTAGCATCTCAATCAACCCATGAGCGACACCAACTACGACGACGAGATATCACCCGACCCGGCCTGGATTGCGATCCTCTTGGCCAGCCTTTGGATTGCCCTGGGGGCGGCCTTCAAGCTGCATTCGGCATCGCCCATGGATATACCGGAAGTCGTGCGCGACCTGGCCAAAAACTGGCTCGGGTTGGATGCGGCCACCACCTATCGAGGAGCGATCACGATCGAGCTTTGGATCGTGGCCACCGCCGTGATCAAACCCCGCGTGGGTTGGCTGCTCCTCGTGCTGCAGTACGTGATCTTTCTGGCGATCCTCGTGCAGTTGATGATTGCCGGCGCCGAGCACTGCGGCTGCTTTGGAGGAACCGTAGATGTGAAGCCTTGGCAGATGGCCCTGGTGGATGGTTCCCTGCTGGTTGGACTCTTGGCTTCCCGTCCCTGGCTGCGCCTGCCGGTGCAAATGGGACATTGGATTTCCATCGCAGCCCTTGCTGTGTCCTTTGGAGTCGCCGCCTGGGCGCCCTATCATTTCTTCACCACCGCAGACGCCCCGGTGTTGGTGGTGCCGACTGAGCAAGGTCAAGAGATCACCCAGGACGCCGGCGATGGAACCCAAGACCCCGACCAGGCAACAGACACCCAGCCCGATGAGGACCCGGTCGAACCCACCACCCCCACCCTGCCGGACTTTGCAGAGTTGCGCCCAGAATCCTGGGAGGGCACCGACATCGGCTCCTTGGATCTGGCTCGCTGGCTCACGGAAGGCGCCGACATGATGTACATGGTTCCCCCCGGCGGGCGAGTGATTCTCTATCGGCGAAGCTGCGATGTTTGTGCCGAGCACCTGAGTGAACTCGCTATGAACCCAGACCCAAGCGTGCCCATCGCCTTGATTCGCATTCCCGACGCAGACGAATCGGTGACCTCCGTGGTGGATGTTTTGCCCGAGGCAGTCTGGAGTGGCGAATTGTTCCACCTCAAGAAAGGCTATGCGATCCAAACGCCCCAGTCCTTTGATATCTCCGATGAGATGACGGTCCAGAACCTTGTGAACCTCAGAGAGGATCACTGATCATGTTCGCCAAGCTCGTCCTGGGCCTCGCGATCGCCCTGGGCCTTTGCGCCTGCGACGACCAACCCGCCGCCCCGGACTGGGCCTGGTTCGAGCCGACCGAGTGGGAGGGCCAACTCATGGGAGAAACCTCCCTCGCTCCCTGGATCATCGGCGGCGTGGACACGATCGAACTCCCCGCGCGAGTCATTCTCTACCGCGCGGGCTGTAAACAATGCGGCGACCACTTCGCAGCCTTGGCTAAAAACCAAATGTCCGGGGCCCTGACCCTCATCCTGGTGCCCGAACCCAAAGATGACAGCCCCAGCGTGCGGGACCAGGCCCCGAAACACGATCACCTCGAACTTCACCGCCTATCCCGGGGCTATGGGGTCCCCACCCCAACAGTGCTGCTCATCAACCAGGGCGGGCGCATCACCCATGTGCGCACCGGAATCACCGATCAAGACCCTAAGTGAAGGGGTACTGGCCCCTTTCGGTGTTGAAAACCGGCCCTCAGCGACCCTCCGGCACCC
>CALEMP010000013.1 GCA_937910685.1 uncultured bacterium | reverse complement strand
ATCATTCGGCAGGACTCTTGGAGTAGTTGCGGTGCGGGGGTTGTCATGGGCGCTAGGCGGCTCGTGTGGTGGGCGATGTAGATCGAGAGCAACCTGGAGACGGTGCGGCTACAGCGATTCCTCGGGCATGGGGACCGGCTCAGAGGCTACCAAGTCTCCGTAGAGCTCCAGGGACCCCGGTTGGATTGTGCTTGCGGGCTTGCGCGGATCGACGTATCACCGGGGAGAGGAGAGACTGAAAATTGCCGCTGAGACCCACAACCGATGAAGGAAGCACCATGAGCACATTTCGCGAGAGAATCGTTGCCCTTCATCGGCTGCGAAAAGAACTCAAGGCCGAGAATCGACGCCCGCGCAGTCGTCGGCTGGCCGAGACCGATAGAGCCGCGATCCTCTTGAAGACGGACGCACGCTGCCATATCTGCGGGGGTGAAATTGACGGGGAATGGAACGCCGACCACGTCCTCCCTCACAGTGCAGGCGGCGAGCACTCGGTGGACAACTACCTACCAGCTCACGGGACGTGCAACAATTACCGTTGGGACTACCTCCCCGAGGAGTTCCAGATCATCCTTAAGCTCGGCGTGTGGGCGCGGACCCAAATCCAGAGAGGCACGGGCGTTGGTAAGGACATCGAGGAGAAGTTCTCCGCGCACGACGCGAAGCGTGAAGGGCGTCGAAAGAATGGCCTTAGCGACTGAGGCTTCACCCCTCGGGGAGCCCTCCGCCGGGTGAAGGAAGCAACCGCCCCCCGATACTCCCATTGAGTGACCACCGACAAGATCCGACCTCTGCGAACTGGTGCGACCTTCATTGGTCCCTCTGGATCCCTCTCCTATCGACTACGTCCGAGTACGGGGCAAATGTTTCATCCGAGCCCGGCTTCTACCGGGTCCGCGCCGCCGGAGACTCTATCCTCGTCTACATCGGGCAGACGGGCCGCAATCTCCGCGAGCGGACCCGGGCACTGGCTAGAGGCGTGAGTCGAGGAATCGACGATCCACCGTGGAACGACCCTCACACCGCAGCTTCGCCCATGTGGGCTTTTCGTCACGAGGATGGCTACGAGTACGAGGTGTCTGTCGCGGTCGCAAGGCACGACCCCTCAGCGAGGCAGTGCTTCGAGGACTTCCTCCTGCATCAGCACCGAATTCAGATAGGCAGCAGCACGCTGGTGAATCACGGGCGTTTGCACCCGATGTGGACCCGGCCCTCAAACAAGTCGCGAGGGGTGCCAATGCAGCGCCTGGAAGAAGCCGTGGACTACGAATCACTCCCCGTAGCCTTCGGTGTGCAGCCCATCCTTTCTGCGGTCTGGCTGGGCCTGGATTGGACTGATGAGGAACCGCTCGATGGGTTCTCTTCATCGGAACAACCAGGCGTGTATCAGATCCGGGTGGGCGATGAGGTCGCTTACTTCGGGCAGTCGATGAACATGCGCCATCGCCTTGTTACCCACGCACGGGATCCGCGCTTCCGGGGTGGGACTTACCGCGTCCACTTGATGCCGGGCGCACGACCTCATCATCTGCTAGAGCGAGAGACAGATCTCATTGGCGCGTTCTTCGCGCTGCGGGGAGAGACCCCGGCCTGGCAATACCGGAGCTGATGCAGGCCGCTAGTCGTCGGTGTTGCCTGTCAGCCCGTCTCTAATCTCTAGCCGAGAGGGGGGGAAGGGATCGAGGGCGACCATCACCACGCGGCGCACTTAGGAGTCCTCGGGCATGGCGTCCGGCTCAAAGCCCGCGAGGTCCACGTAGAACGCCCTGGAGGCCGCCAGGAGCTTCGCGCCCTTGGCCGTGGCTCGGAAGACCCGGAGCCGTCCATCATCACCCGCAGTGGGCGCGGCCTTCACCCAGCCCTTGTCCACCATGCGGCGCAGGGAGGTGTACGCCGAGGCTTGGGAGAGCGTTTCCTTCGGCAGGGCGTCCTTGTGGGCTGCGGCGACCTGGCGGCCAGTGAGGCCCTTGTTGGCTTGCAGGAGAGCGAGGAGTCGGAGTTCGGTGGGATTGGCGATTTGTCTTGGCATGATCTTGGTTCGGCGGATGCTTTGTAGTCGTCGTCAGGCGACGAATAATGGGGTGAAGTTGGGTTCAAGTAGGTAGAAGAAAGCGAAAAAAAAGAGAGGGCCCGGTCGAGCTGACGGGGCCAGAAGGGGGGCGTGGAGCCACGAATGAGTTAACCGGGCTGCTCTCTAGAGC
>CALEMP010000012.1 GCA_937910685.1 uncultured bacterium | reverse complement strand
CCAATTTGTCGAGGCTGGTCAGTTTCCAGTCCGCGTATTCCCTGCGGGCGACAATTCGGAGTACAGCGGCCACAAGCATGACTCGAATGAAGTTGAAATCCAGGGTTGCAATCACAATCCGCTGCGACGTGGGCACAAAGCATGCCATGAGGAGCATGGGGAGCCATGCGCGTTCGCGGTGCGCCACGAGGGTCCAGAGTACGCCAACGACCAGAGTAGCAAGGCCCAATGGGTGGACCGTGGTCAGGTTGTCGTAGGAATTCAATCCAAAGCCCTCACGGATATACGGGGTCTGTATCACGTGTTTGGCATTGGGGTGAGGTGGTTGTGCCGATTCACAGTGGGTCCTGGGTGTTGTTATTGGCGTTGTTCACAACTAGGACCCGAAGCCATACTCGGTGATGTTAACTCATGAGATGGATGGACGGTGTGCGGTCCGTAGATCAACGCCCAATCAGTTTCTTCAGGAGCGCTACGAGATCGTCCTTGACTCCTCTCTGTTTATAGGCAGTTTCTATCGGTGCCGAGGAGGTGCCCTCGCCATCCAATTTCTGTACCCAGGCCCAATTCCCCCTTTCTTCCACAGGGCCATAGGAGGGATGTGGCTTCACTAGAAGGTGAAGGATTTGCTTTACCTGCGCTGTGCTGGCCTCTTCAGGTCCCACTTCAGTCAAGAGGCCCGGAGGCGTTGAGGGACTACCCGCAAGTGTCCAATGAACATCATCAAACAAGATCCAGCCGCCCGGCCTGAGGAGCTGATCTACTAGGTAGAAAGCAAATCCATCTATGTCCCAGGTGTGGGCTCCATCCATGAAGACAAAGTCGTATGGAGGATTTGGTGACCCAGAGGAGCCGTGCTCTTTCAACAGCTGGCCCAACTCCCACAGGTAAGAGCGGTGGGCGAGGCGGACATCGATCTGGTCGCCAAACGGCGTTCGGGCAATTACCTCATGGACGTTTGGTTTCCGCGCCAGGCAGTGCTTACGATCGAGCGTAGTAACACGTCGATTGCATCCATTGCCCTGAGCATCGGCCATGAGAACCGCAGTTGCCCCTGAAGCAGTTCCCAGCTCCAAGATTTCCTGAGGTTGCTGTTCTTGGACAAATGCATACAAGACCCTTGCTTGCTCCTTACTGGTTAGAAGGGCGTCCTCGATTAGAGGCAGTACGGATTCAAAAGTCATCGAGTAAGGGGTACTTGTGGTGCAGTGAGAGTGCGGGGCAACGACAGTCTAGCCTTGCCGCTTGTCCCCCTGTGGAACAATTGTACCTCATGGAGGCAACATCCGCGCAGCCCACCTTAGGGGATAACAGTCAAGTGATCGGCTGGCAGAGTTGCCTCCTCGCGCCCAGTTTTTGGTCGCGAGGAGCCTTCCGAATGCCCTAATCGTTGATGTACATGAGTTCCTCTGTATCATCCCAGATGTTTCCTGAGAACGAGAGCCCCTCGAGATTGCCGTTGGTGTTCAGCACTCCATAACGATAGTCTCGACCGAACCGATTGTTGATGACTTCGCAGCCGACGAATGAGAACCCATTCACGGAGAGGATGTAGAGCGTGTAGTTTCCTCCGTTCATCCAGTTGCTATCGAAAAGCATGTTTGAGATATTCCCTTCAGCTGCCTGATTGATCGATGCGGAGTTTGAGTTGAAGGGAGGCCCTGGTCCTGCCGGAGACTCTGGGGCTGGCATGTCAAAAAAGTTGCCCCGGAACGCGAAGTTGCTGCCAAACCGAGTTTGGTTCCCATCTGCGTGGGCACCGGGCTTGATGCCCAAGTGATGGAACCAGCAAGACTCCACAGTGTTGTTCCCCCTAGTCTTCATAGCATCGGTACCACAATGGTGGATGTTGAGTCTTCGGGCCGTGAAGTTTGGTCCGAGAAGGCCACAGGAGTCAGAATAGGACAGTTCTCCATCCTCGATCAGGACATTGTTCGCCTCGGCGTAGACCACAATACAGTAGATCCCTCCCGACGCATTCACCCGGAAGTTGCGAATGGTCACGTTAGCGGCCTTGACCGTAATCGTCCCCGAAACCGAAACGTTCTCGATCACCGTTCCGTCTTGCGTCACGGTGATAGATCCTGAAGGGACGAGAATGCTGGGGTTGGTGGGGCCGGTGTTATCGGGGCCGGGTTTGATCCAGGTACCGTTGTTCGAGCCACCACCGGATCCGCCACCGGATCCGCCACCGGATCCGCCACCGGATCCGCCGGGATCGTTGAGGGTGAGGGTCAGGCCTCTGGTCGTCGAACCGACGCCGGAGGTGCTCTCGTTGATGAAGAGTTGACCGTTGTGGGTCCCTGCGGAGAGGGAACTGACTTGGGACTCGGAGAGTTGGATCACTAGGTCCTCGGACTCGCCGGGGGCCACTGTGCCTGAGCCGGAGCCGACAACCTCGACCCAGGTGGCGTCGCTGTAGGCATCCCATTGCAGGGTGGCCGTACCGGTGTTGCTGATTTCGTAGGTGAAGCTTGTGGGAGAAACGGTCTCACCCACGGTTCCACTGGCGGTGAAGCCCGTGGAGGGGGACGCGACGAGGACGGGCCCCGTGGCGTCGCCGGTGCCGGCGGTGAAGTTCTGTTGGACTTCGTACTCAGCCAGGGCGCGCTCGTAGACCGCGGCCAGGTGCAAGCGACCGTCCCAGGGGCGTCCGCCAGTGGCTTCGTTACCGATCACTAGGGGGTAGTCCATGGACCAGTTGCCCAGGTCACCGCCGGTGTGGCCGACGGCCCGGGTGACACCGTTGACATAGAGGCAGGTTTGGCCGTCGGAGCTGCGGGTGTAGACCACATGCAGCAGGCCGAGGGAAGCAGCACCGGAATCCGTGTCCAGGGCCGGGAGGCCGTTGGTGTCGGTTTCGGTGGAGCGCAGGCGTGTGGTGAAGGTATCGCTGGCTTGGGAGCCCCAGAGGCCTTGGCCCAGGGTCACGTTGCGGTTATGGGAATCGCTGCTGAGGCCGATCAGGCGCGCGGGACCGTCTTGGGTCAGGTTCGCAGGGGTCACCCAGGCTTCGAGGGTGAGTTCATTCGATGTGGAGATCGCCTCGTTGATGCGTGTGGCGGCTCCGCTCGAGGACAGGATGGCGCTGGGGTCTAGGCCCAGGGTTCCTGCGCCCCAATTGGAGGATCCGGGTGAGGCGACGGCCAAGTCCATGGCCGGGCTGACGCCGGAGAGATCATGGGCAACTGTGCCACTGAGCTCTTCGAAATCGTAGAGGGCAATCAAGCCTTGGTCGATGCGGCCGCTCGGTTGTTCGCCGACTCGCAGGGTGACGACGGTGAGTTGCGTGTCTGCCTGGTCGAGGGAATTGCTGAAGGCGATCCCGCCCGTGTGCATGCCTGAATCCTCGGTCAAGCTCTCCGTTGCAATGACAACGCTCAGCTCGTGGCTCGCGCCCTCGGTCAAGGTGCCCTGGGCATCGCCCGAGAGCAGCAGCCAGCTCGATTGGCTGGCGGCGGTCCATTCGAGCTCGCCTGAGCCTTCGTTGGTGATTGTGTAAACCTGGGTCTGTCCCTCGAGCTCGGCGAGGGTCAGGGCCTCAAGCTCCCAGGGGTCTTCGGGGCTGACGGTCAAGTCTCCCGTGGGGGCAGGCTCGACCGTGAGCAGGAAGGCCATGATCAGCACTCCGCTGGGATCGGAGCGATCCCTGAAGACAAGGTCCGCGGGATACTCTCCCACCGTAAGGGTCTCTGCGAAGGCAGTGTCGATGCTGACGGCAACGTCGACTTCGGCACCCGGGGCGAGGGCTCCGGCGGGAACGTCTGAGGATAGCCAAGGCACGCTGGACTCGATCTCCCAGGCGAACAGCCCGAGGGTGTAATTCACCAACGTATAGGTGCGCGATCCCTCCGGGAAGGGGCCTCCTTCCGGGGCGGTGATGTGGAACGGACTACCATCAATAACGCCGAAAACGCCATTGCTGACCTCGTCTCCGGTCCCCGAAACCGACTGGTCGGTGGGGGCGCAGGCGGCGAGACTCAGGCCGAGTCCAAAAAGTCCAATTAGCAGGTGTTGCTCAATTCCTTGAGTCTTTGTTTCTTTGATCATCAGATCCCCTCAGTTGCCTTTCCGAGTCAAACAAGCCAGCGGGATCCAATCCGCTGGGCCTGGGTATCGGCCGGCCGTTGTGTTAGTTGAATAAAAGTAAGAGACGCCCAGCTACAGCGGGGCGTCGCGACGAATTCCACGAAACTTTAGCGAGCAAAGTCACGAGACCATGCATGTTTTCTAGGCCCCAGTTGAAACAGACGATTGGGGCATCCTTCGGAGGAGATTGTGTCGCCCCTCCAAGGGAATTCCGTAAACAGGTCTGTTCGGTTTTGGCAGGGGTCATGGCTAGATTGGTTGCTTCGTGGAATGCAGGGGCTCCATCCATCCTCGGAACTCCCACGCACTCACCTATCGAACGGCTAGAGTCCGGCCTTAAGGGTCTCCGAGCCCATCTCAATATGGGGCAAATAGGAAGTTCGAATTGACTGTTTGTCCCAGGTTTGGGACTTCGGCCAGGGACCAGCCCTGAGGGGGTGGGGGAGCGACCCCTATGGGAACTCCTTTCCACAGTCTCTCATTGGGGGGCATCCCGGTGGGGGCTGCGAGGGCCCCAAAATAAATTGCACACACCTAAAAATTTTTCAGGATCCGCTGGCATGCGCCCCGATCGTTGCGGAAGCCATAGGGATCAGAGCCTAAGCCCGTTTCCTCTGCGAAGTCCCCAGAGGAATTGCAGGATTCCCATCCTGTGGCTGCGTCAGTTTCGCACGGGGGCGAAAGGGCTGGCGAGAACCATATCACTCAATCGTTATTGCAGCAGACCTTGAGCAGATGCCAGTCGGGTCCGCCACGATGGGTCCTAGCCACGTGGCCGAAAACGCAAGTACGACCGCCCGATGCATCGGGTCAATCGGGTCAATGGGGTATCCCATTGTTGAGGGCTGCGGCGGGAGTCCTCAGAAGAATCATTAAATCCACCCGCCAGTTGCGGTTGCGGATGTAGTCGAGGTCAAGGCGGACTCCCTTGGTGAATGCGACCTTGCCGAAGCCTCTGACCTGCCACTCGCAGGTCAAGCCTCCGACGAAATCCAAGCGTCGACGTTGCCAGGGCTTGTACTTGGCGACTTCCGCGGGAAGCGGGGGACGTGGTCCAATGAGGCTCATGTCTCCGCGGAGGACATTCCACAGTTGGGGCAACTCGTCGATGGAGAGCGTTCTGAGCCACTTACCTACCCCCGTGACGAACGGGTGGAGACGATCGGGCATCTTGAAGATCACCTCTGATTGTTTATTTAGATGTTCGATCTCATGCTGCCGGGCTTCCGCATCCACACACATCGTGCGAAGCTTGAAGAAAGTAAAATGACGCCCGCCTTGTCCCACTCGGGTTTGCTTAAAGAAGACACCGCCCGGCGAATCCTGTTTGATCAGCAGAGCGACAATGGGCAGAAGAGTGACAGAGAGCACTGCCAAGAGCGGGGCACTCACGGCGATGTCTAGGGCCCTGCGCCATTTGGGAAGGGGGATCACAAAGTATGGTTCGAGATCCTCGCAGGGGGGCTCCTCCATGAGGGTGCGAAGGGGCGGGCCCTCGTCTTGGTCCGAGCTGCGTAGTTTCGGTGTACTGCCCGTGGGGCGTTTCAGGTTCGGCTTGCTGCCCTTGGGAAGGAATGTTCCTTTGCCGGAGGAGTCATCGTCGTCCTCGTCCTCGATGTACTCGAGCCAATCGACGGGGTAGCTGAAGATTCTGACCACGGCGTGTAGGTTCTCCTTGCCGAATTTGACGATCACTCGGTCCGCGAATTTCGTTGCATCCTTCGGCTCGCATTCGGGGAGGATCACCCCTGTGGTGTGACGGTCGATTTGACCCAAAGCGTCATAGATGCGCGCGGTAGCCTCGATGATTTCGATGGCCTTGGACGATATCGGATGGCCACCCTTCGGCATTTCGAAAACCACCACGGAAAAGACGGAGCCGGTGCGCTCCGTACGTGCTCTTTCGGCTTCGAACACGCGACTGAGTTCGGCCTGGGAGAGCAGGGGCGGGGGTGGAGGGGACGATTTTAGGTTGTCAGAATAGGACCGATTGTGGCGAAGCATGGCAGGTGGCTTGGGGCAGGTTCCAAGCGGAGAGAGAGAAAAAAAACGTACCGAAGAAAGCCTTGCAAGGATCTTTCCGGTGGAACTAAGGGGTTATGGCAGTGCCGGTAGGTCGCGGGGCGCGAGACACGGATTGTACCGAGATGAGGCAGGATTGAGGGGGGGCATTCTAGATTTCCGACTTCTTTCCTATGCCTATTTGCGCCCCCCCCCTTGCGGGCCCCGACAGGGGGCATCCCACGGGGCTCTCCCCATCGGGGGGGGTCACCCACGCAGGCTCTTCTCAACCGCCTCGCTGACCTCGCTGACGGTGATTTGTCCCATGGCCAGATTGTCCCCGCCGGGTTTCTTTCCCAAAACCTGGTGCCCCGTGCCATAGGGCCCCGTGCGCTCGGGTTGGCCCACGGCGAAGAGGGCTACCACGGGGCAATCAAGGGCGGCTGCTAGATGCATTGGTCCCGTGTCGCACCCCACCCAAGCACGGCATCGCCGCAGGATGGAAATCAGGCGAGGCAGGGAAGTTTTTCCCACGAGGTCGAGAGTGGGCTGGCTGACTTGAAGGGCGATCTCCGCATCCGCACGGTCGCCGGGTCCCCCGGCCAGGATGATCGGGCCTAGGGACCTCTCTTGAAGTTCAAGAATCAACTCCCCATAGCGTTGGGGTTCCCAGCGCTTAGCCGCCTTGGTGCCACCTATGTGTACGCACAGGGGAGCTGGGCCTGGGGCGCCATCCGGACTGAGGTGGGCGATCACCCCAGAGGCCCAGGCTTCGGCATCGGCATCCAGGGGCAGCCGGTGACGGGGTTCGAGGTGCTTGAGACCCAGGGCCTCGGCAAACTCCAAGTACCAATCGACCATGTGCGTCCCGCCCATGGGGGTGGTTCGGATCGAGTGAAAGAGCCATGAGCCCTCCTTCGAGCGACCGCGATCAAATCCAAGGCTGCGTGGGGCGCCGCTCATGCGTGCGATGACTGCGCTCTTCAAGATGCGTTGGGCATCGATGGCAAGTCCGTACTGTTCGGCCCGTAACTCCCTTCGAAGACGGAGCCACTCTGCCAATCCACCATTGCGCTGCAACACATGCACCCGATCCACCGCAGGATGGCCGTGCAGGAGTGGCACCGAGAGGGGATGCACCACCCACCCCAATTGGGAAACCTGGCCAGTGGCCTTGAGAGCTTCAGCCAGCACCAGGGCGTTGGTTACGTCCCCAATTGCTCCGGTGCGCACGATCAGCACCCTTTCGGGGATCAGGGAATGAGCTCCCATGTCACTTGCCCCCGCCATAGCCGAGTCCTTCCAGCATGCTGCGGGTTTCAGCCGCCGTGGCCATCTGGGCAGGTTGTCTTGAGAGGCCGGCTTGCATCCAGGTTTCGATCTCCGTGCGCATTCGTAGGGCGCGGACGGGTTCTTCCCCGGAGAGATCCCAGGCCCGTGTGGGGTCTCGATCCGTGTTGTAGAGGCGAATGATGGGGGAGGAGCCCAGTCGGCTGTTATTGGGGCAGCTGATCAGCTCCCAGGGCCCCCTGCGTAGGGCATGGGCCTGGCCCAACCGAATCATTTGGCGAGACTCTAAATCACACCAGCGGCCCAGGCTATGCATGGCATAGGCCCCCTCTCCAAGTGCTGATTCGAGAGCCTCGGAATCCAATAGATCCCTTGCGGTTTCCATCGCGGTCTGCTGAATCCCTGCCAAGGCTAATAGAGTCGGGGCCAAGTGTCGGTTTTCCAACGGCCCTTCGAAGACCTTGCCTTGGGGCACTCCGGGGCCTGCAAAAATCAGAGGCACGTGGGTGGACTCGCTCCACAGTTGCGCGTCGTGCTGCGCATAACCGTGTTCGAGGAACTCCTCCCCGTGATCGCTGGTGACGCAAATCACCGTGTTGTCGTCGATGCCTAGCTTGGCGAGTTGTTCGAGCACACGCCCGATGGCTGCGTCCGCGTCCAGTACCTCCGCATCGTACAAGTCAAGCTGGCGGCTGGCCATCTGCCGCAGGGCCTCGGGAGACCCCACGCCGTCCTCGTACCAGCGGCGAAGAACTTGACGGGGATCTAAGTGATCTTCCCCCTCGGCCGGTTTGATTCCCAGGGCGCCACAGGATTCGAGACTGGGCATGTAGGGAAAGTGAGGCTCGATGAGGTGCAGATAGAGGAAGAAACGCTCGTGGGCATGTTCTTCAAGCCACCCCAGCCAGTCCTGCTCATGTTCTCGCGCCAAGGCCCAACGCCTGGAAGTCAGGGTGTCGAAGCCCTGATCGAAGCAATGCCTCGCCGAGATCAAGGGGTTCATGGCGAAGCCTCCTGTCAACCAGCCTTGCCGTTGGAAAAATTCTGGGAGGCTGACCAGGGGATGGGCCAGGGAGCTGCTGGTGGAGGCGCCGATCCCGTGCTCGGGGGGAGTCAGCCCGGTCAAGATCGAAGCGGTACCGGGCAGGGTCCAGGGACCAGAACTATGGGCCTGGGAAAACCGCGCGCCACGGTCCGCGAGGGCATCCATCACGGGACTTGTGCTGCGGCGGTTCCCTCCCTGGCCCAGGCGATCCGCGCGCAGGGTGTCCACCACGATCAGCAGCACATTGGGGCGATTGCTGTCCGCAGGTAGGGGCGTTATTTGATCGGGGATGTGCACTTCCAAGCGGCCAAAACCCAGGATGCGGGTGTCTCCTGTTTCGCCTTCCCAAACCGTTTCTAAGCCGATCGGGCAGGTATCCGAAGGCAGCGGGAGGGAAATTTCGTGCCAGATGCGCTGGGCCTTTGGGGTTTCCGCATTGCAGTCAATGAGGACCTCGTGCAGCAGATCTTCCCCGGCCCAAACCCGCGCGGTCACTTGACCTCCTTGCCAAGCCGCCGGGTGCAGGGCGAGGCCCAAGAACAGCTCCCTTCCAGGTGAACCCGCAGGAAGGGGCAGCTCTACCAGGGAATCCCCTTCCATGATCAGCGCCGGCAATGACGCCCCCAAACCCATTCCGAGGCGAGTGGGCTGCAGCAACCCCATCCGCGGTGGGGTTGCTTGGGGAGCGCGTCGCGTACTGGCGGTGGTGTGGGAACTGAGCAGGCTGAAGAGGGTCGTGCGTCTCGCGCGCGTGGCAACCGCCGTTTCCTTCGGGGGGCCACAGGCAGCGAGGCAGATGCACAAGCCTATCCCCAATGCGGTTCCGAAACGCACAAGCGTTGGCGGGCGGCCTGGGGAGGGATGAGGATCCCGGCTGTGGATGCTGCTGTTCATCGGGAGGTGCCTGGTTCCGGATCAGGGTTTTTCGAAGAGAAGGCAATAATTCTCTTCGAGGCCTTCCACTTGAATTTCCTTCACGAAGCGGAAGCCCGCCTGCTTGATTTCCTCGCGCACTGTTTCCTTGTCGCACCGAACGTGCCCCAAGATCCAGTCGCTGCTCACCCCTTCAATGCGTTCGAAGTCCACCACAAAGAGTTGCCCCCCAGGCCGGAGGGCGCGCAGAATGGAGCCTGTGGTGGAGAGTGGGTAGGTGAAGTGGTGGTAGGTGTCACAGATGAACACCCGGTCGACGCAGTCTGGCTCAAGGCCCGAATCGTCTTCGGGGCACTGGACCACCTGCACCTGGGGCGTGTTGCGCTGGGCGGTCTGGGTGGTGAGGTGCTTGAGAAAGGCGGGCGAAATATCCACCGCGTAGACCGTTCCCTCGGAGCCCACAGCCTGGGCCATGGGAAAGGTGAACAGGCCCGTACCCGCGCCGATATCTGCCACAGCCATACCCGGCTTCAGGCCAAGCAACTCGACGATCCCATCGCGCTCGCGGAATACTTCCCGGGACTCGCCCTCGAAGTTCTTCTCGAAGTTCTTCACATCCATGGCGGGATCGAGGAAACGGTCGTTGAGGCCCTCCCTGACCGCGGTCTCATGGGGAGGGGTCGCACCGCAAGCGGCGAGCAATAGAATCAGGAGGGGGAGGGCTTGGCGCATGGGCCGAGTCTAGTGCCCTCGCGGGGTGAGTGACGGGCCCAGGACACAAAACAGGCCGCCTGGAATGTCCAGGCGGCCTATTTGGTGTCTGAGGCCCGTACGGAGCAGGGCCTCTTGCTAGAGCTGGGTTTCCGCTCCTCAGGCAGCGAATCCCTGCTCGTAGGCGTGCATGTCGTTCGAGCGTTGGCTTATCCAGGTCTCGATCATGCTGATTTGGTCCGGTGTGGGCTGCTCAAAAGCGAGACCCACGAGGGTGCCCTCTTCCGAAGAGCGCACTCGCGCTACGCGTACCTCAATGGTTGTGGTGCTTCCGTCCCCAGAGGGCAAGGTGATTTCCCCGGAGGCATGCTGTTGGGGCAGGTGGTCGGTCGAATCGGTACACCAGATACCGGCGCCGCCGGTGGAGAGATCCATCAGAGCGGCTTCGATGCTCAGGCCGTCAAAGCAGACCTCGATGGACGTGCGCTCGTTGGGGGCTGCGATTGTTCGTTTGGTCTCCCGACGGTTGAAATAACGTCCCAGGGCCGAATCCAACTGGGAGAACAGGTCTCCCTCATTGATGAACCCAAGGCCCACATGCACGTGCTCGGGGCCGGTCAGCCAACTATTGCGGACCTCGGCCGTGGTGAGCACTTCCCAGCCATCGATCGGGTGAGCGATGAGGACCTTGACCAGGGCGCCGATGGGTAGTTGTAGGTCCGGGTCATGGGCCATTTTTAAGCCCACGCCCCTGGCGGAAAGGTCCGCCAGGTTTGCAGGAATAATTTGGTCGTTCCATTCCACCTCGACCACCAAGCTGTCGGAGGGGGGGAGTTGGATACGAGCGGTCGAGCGCCGGTTGGGCCCGGAATTGTGTTGCCAATGGGAGTAAATCATAGGGGTTTTGTTAGAGCGTTCATCGGCAGGTGCGAGGGCTCATCTTGAGGCTCCTGGCACTCCGAAGCCAAGGATGGGACAGGCTCCTGGGCCCTGGGAGGGGGTTGAGAGAGATATTGGAGAGGCGAGAGGGGATTTTGATGAGGGCTGGATGCGAGAGCTGGCCCTTCCCTGTTGAAGTCCTGGGGGGATGGCTCCTGGGCCCTGCAGGGGGAGGGGCGAAATCCCCTCGCCGTGCCCTGGAGCCCTGAACGGGGTGCGGCTCGACTGCAACCCTGAAAGGGGCTGGCTCCCCATTGGCGGCTATATCTAGTGTGTATCTCGCCACCCCCCCACAAGATCTAGTAGCCTCCCCCCATGGATCAACCTGCACGGATTTACCTCGTTGGCGCCCACTCGACGGGCAAGACCACCCTGGCCCGCTGGATTAGGGACAACTACGGCATTCCGATGATCAGTGAGGTCGCCCGCAGTGTGCTGGCCGAGATGGAGGCCCAGGTGGATCGCCTGCGTGCGGACGTGGATCTGGTCAATCGTTACCAGGCAGAGGTTTTTCTGCGCCAGGCCCGTTCTGAGGCGGAGGCCGAGCAACGGGGCGCTTTTGTTTCAGATCGAGCTTTCTGCAACTTGGCCTATGCCGCCCAACACGGAACACTCCTAGCGGAAGTCGCCCGGGATCCGCGGCTGGCGGCTTACATGGAAGGCGTCAAGCGTGGACTGGTCTTCTATGTGCGTCCGCACGAAGCCCTCATGGCCTCGGACGGAGTGCGCGAGCGCCTCGACTGGGAAGAGGTCCTGCGCATCGACGGCATGGTCAAGTTCTTGCTCGAGTTCTTCGGGGTGCCCTATGTGCCCATGGCGTCCCTGGCCATGCAGGAGCGTCAGCGCTGCATCGAGAGCGTGCTCTCCCTCGCGGGTTTGGAAAAGAAGGCTGCGGACACGCGCTATCTCTCTGGCCTCACCCGGGAAGCTGCCGAGAGCCTCATCAAGTCGAATTCTGACTCGTCCTATGTCATTCCCACGGGCATTCCCGAGTCCACGGTGTCCTGAACTTACGGAAGGCACCCGGGATCTTTCGGTCTCGAAACGAGGCAGTCATCGGTCCACAGCAGGATTCGTCATAGGCTAGGCATGAACATGCGGACCTCCTCTCCGGTGCTTCACTCCGCGAGGGACTTGGCTCCGGTGGTCCACGCTCATGCTCTCTGGTGCTCGTTTCCGTGTGGCTCAAGGTTGGCCATCAGGTGAGTAGCGTCCGGCATAAATGCTCGGAAAGCAGTACGGTTTGAAGAGTCCCCCTCTCAAGACTTGTGAAACATCCCCAATCCAATTCCCCATCTGATTACCCTCATTTGGGTGACACTGACTTGCGCCAACGCTCAGCAGCTTGGTCTCTCGGTAGCGTCGTGCGTGCTTTAGGCCGTTTAGAGTCATCTCTCGGTCATATGGCTGGCCGACCGAGCCTAGTGGGCCGTATGACCGAGGCCCGTCGCAGGCGCCTGGGGGATTTGCTTGAGGACTTAGAGCTCACGTTTCTCGAAGCAGCCAAGCACTCGGCTTGGTTGGAGACCGCCCTTATGGGCGAGGCCGGACACCTGGAAATGACCGGTGACCTGGGCGAGGCCGAGTGGCGGGTGCTGGGTGCCCACCGCCGGCAGCGGTTGGCGGAGGGGCTCCTCGCCATTCAAGAGGGGCGCCGCCTCGTGGCCCAGTGCCAGGGCTTAATGGGGCATTTGGACGCTCGATTGCGCGATCGGGAAAACCGCAAGCGCGCCTAAGTCGACTCGCTTCGTGCATCCGAAGGGCCCGCAGCGTATGGTTCCTGCCCGTGAAGAGCCCGATTCCCTTGACCCTCTTGGTTGGATTCCTAGGAAGCGGCAAGACCACGCTTTTGAACCAACTTCTGCGTTCGCCCGAGTCCGGGCGAGCCATGGTGATCGTCAACGAGTTCGGCGACGTTGGCCTCGATGGTGCGCTGGTCAAGAAGAGCTCCGATGGTCTGGTGGAACTCCCCGGCGGGTGTCTTTGTTGCACGATCGAAGGGGATCTCTTGCGCACGCTCACGAGCCTGTTGCAAAAGCGAGGGCGAAGGATCTGGCCCTTGCGTTTTGACCGGATCCTCATCGAGGCCAGCGGACTCGCCTCTCCCGGCCCGATCCTGCGCACCTTGATGGTGGAAGAAAACCTCAGCGCTGCTTTTCCTGCGCCCCGGGTGGTGACCCTTGCCGCTACCGGCTTGGTTTCCGAGCAAATCCAGCAACATCCAGAGGTGGCTGAGCAATTGGCCCACGCGGATACGGTGGTGTTGTCCCACTGGGATCGCGCGGACCCCGATCAGCGGTCGGCCAGTTGGGAACTCGCCGCCAAGTGCGCACCCGGTGCCCAGCTTGTGAGCGCCACCAAGGGGGTTCTGGGTGGTGGCCTTGGCCTGGAAGAATTGCTCCGGCCCGGGAGTGACCTAAAGACCATCCGCAGCCGGGTGGAAGTCCACACCCATGATCACACGGGGTCCTCCGATGGGCACCATACCCAGGGGGTCACAGCACTTTGTTTGACTTCGAAGGAACCCTTAGATCGCGCGGTCTTGGACATTTGGCTGCACTTCCTGGCCAGTCGCCGCGAGCCCCGATTGCTTCGCATCAAGGGCCTCTTGCGCCTGACCGACGGGGACTGTCTTTTGGTTCAAGGGGTGGGCGAGTGGTATGGCTCGGAAAAGGTTCCCAGTGACGGACTAGCGCAGATTCCGGCCCATTCCCAGCTGGTGTTGATTGGTCTTGGGCTCGATGAAGCAGAACTGCGCCGTGGCTGGGCGAAGGCCGGCGCGGGTTGAGGTCCGGGCTTGTTCAGACAGGATGGCAGGGGCTAGACTGCCCCCATGACCATTTCCTCACGCCGTGACATTCTTCTGGGCACCTTCAGCGCCGCTGCGGGTCTGACCGCTTCGAGTTCCCTGGCCGGGGCGCTTCCCCGCGCCGTTGGCTTCCGTGCCCCCCAGTCGGAGGACTGGTTTGACATCTCCCTGGCCCAGTGGTCCTTGCACCGTGCCCTGCGCGGGGGCCTCGACAACTTGGACTTTGCGCGGGTGGCGCGTGAGGACTATGGGGTCAACGGACTCGAATACGTGAATTCATTCTTCAAGGCTGAGGCGGGCAACTTCGAGTACCTCGCCAAGATGAAGAAAGCCGCTTCGGATCATGGGGTCAAGAGCCTCTTGATCATGGTGGATGGTGAGGGGGCCCTCGCGGACGAGGATGCCACCAAGCGGCGAAAGGCAGTGGACAATCACTTCAAGTGGTTGGCTGCGGCGGCTTATCTTGGTTGCCATTCCATTCGCGTCAACGCTGCTGGTGGTGGGGATCGCGATGAGGCTGAACGGCGGGCGGCCGAGAGCCTAGTGCACCTTGCGGAAATTGCCACGCCCTATGGGCTGAATGTGATCGTCGAAAACCACGGGGGCCTGTCTTCCGATGGCTCTTGGCTTTCCGCGGTTATGCGCCGTGCGAATCATCCGCGGGTTGGAACCTTGCCGGACTTTGGCAACTTTAACCTGGGCGGAGGCAAGAGCTATGACCGCTACAAAGGGGTCAAGGAACTGATGCCTTTTGCTAAGGCAGTGAGCGCCAAAACCCACGACTTTGATGGGCAGGGCAACGAAACCCACACGGATTATCTAGCGATGATGGGCATCGTCAAGGACGCGGGCTACCGCGGTTTTGTGGGCATCGAATACGAGGGCGGCGGCCTGTCCGAAAAGGAAGGGATTCTGGCGACCCGGAGGCTCTTGGAGAGAGTCCGGGGCGAATTACAGGACTGAAGGTTCGGCCTCTTGGGGGCGACTTCGGATCTTTTCCTGGGCCTGCTATGTAAGGGTTTCTCAATAGTAGGGGGGGTTTTCCCTGGAGATAGGCCTCCTAATGGGACTTGAGCCTTCTATTGCCCCGCTAGGAGCCTATGCTCTGTTCTCTGAGACGGCTTGGATTCTGCCCAGCGGGGCTCCAACGTGTGGAACCCAACCAGCTGAGCGAGACCGAGGCAATCCTTGGAACCAAATCAACGATTCGGGGCGCAACCTTGCCTCCCGGACTTTCCTGAAGAAACGCAAACACAATACAAGACCCATGAAATTTCCCATGCGCGCCATGTCCGTCGCCTTGTTGACGGCTTCTGCCCTCGCGGCGACCCCCTCCAATCCTCTTGATGCTGAAGGTCCCTGGTTTGCCGATTATGACGAGGCCGTCAAAGTCGCCCGCGCCGAGGGCAAGGACCTCTTCGTGGACTTCACAGGTTCCGACTGGTGCGGCTGGTGCATCAAGCTGGATACCGAGGTTTTCGAGCATGACGAGTGGCTTGAAACGGCCCAAAAGGAATATGTGCTGGTCAAGCTAGATTTTCCGCGCAAGCAGGAAATCAAGGACCTTGTGCCCAACCCTGAGCGGAACGAAGAGCTCAAGAATCAGTTTGGTGTTGCCGGCTTCCCCACGATTTTGCTCGTGACCGCGGATGGCGATTCTTTCGGCCAGACCGGTTACCAAAAAGGCGGCCCGGCCCCCTATCTCCTGCATATGGCAACCCTTCGCAAGGAAGGCAAGGCCAAGCTAAAGCCCGTCCTCGACTTGCTGGCGACCTATCGCCAAGCGAGAGGCAAGGACATTGCCCCCGCTTGGAACGCGATTGCGGATCATCTGGCCACCGCCGGTCGAACCAGTCCTGGTGCTAGTGGTTGCCTTGAGGTCGTCAAGAGCGTGATCGCTAACAAGAGCGAGGGAACCGCAGGCTTGATTCCCCGTGCGATTGAGGTCTTGATTTCAATTAAAGAAGTGGACCTAGAGTTGGCCCAGGTCGTTGCCAAGATGGACCCGAAGAATGAAGCGGGTACCCTTGAGGATGCAATCTTCGCTCTGGTGAATTCACGAGTGACCGAAGAACAACTGGGAGCTGCCACGGCCCTGGCCAAGACCTACATGGACTTGGGCAAGGTTGATGACCCGGAGAATGGCTTCTACATCATGCTCCTAGGAGCACACTGGTCTGCGCGCTTCCTGGATGATGCGGATGGTGCCAAGGTCTTCGCGAAGAATGCTCTGGCCCTCGACGCTGGACGGGATGATATGCGCACGTTCCTTGAGGAACTCATGACTGCAGAGCCCGAAGAGCCCGCCGAAGGGGATGGCTCCGGCAAGTGACCACGAGTCGATGATTGGAATTCAGTTTCATCTGGCGGGGGAAAGGGCAATCGCCCTTTCCCCCGCTGTCGTTCATCTGAGGGGTGGAGTCCTCTCCTGACCGCCTAGCCCATGCGCGCCCTCTTCCTGATCCTCTTGACTCTGTTCCTAGTGGCCGTTGGCTGGTTTCTGGCTGGCGGTGACACTTTCGAAGGCTTGGGGGGCCCCGGCCCCACATCGTTGCCCGAGGACTCGGGGGGCGGGGAGTTGCAAGGTCCCATTTCACCTTTCCTAGATCAGCGGGACCTGGCCCTGGTTCGCGAGGATCATCCGGCGGTGCGCGAGTCCGTCGGGACCCGCGAGGTAAAGGTCTCGCCGGAAGTCACGCCCGAGGAAGAGGCCGAGACGCTGATCTATGGAAGGGTGATCGATCAGCAGGGGCATTTGCTGGAAGAGGTTCATGTGCGCTTAGTCGCTTTGAGTCGGAATGACCCTGGCGGGCCGAATGACTTTTTCCTGGGTTCCCGAAGCGGATGGAGGCTCGCCCAAGGGCCGCTGGTTGAGGGGGTTTCCGACCGAGATGGGGGCTTTATTTTCAAAGTCAGCGGGTCGACCAAAGGCCTCTCGATTGAGTGTGGAAGAAGACTCCTTCGGGATCCCCTCAGGGTTCCCGTGGACATGAACCTGGCGGAGCAAACCATCGTTCTTCCCGGCCCCCCCCAGGACGCTGGGCAAATTCGGGTGATGCTGTTTGACCTGAAAGATGAGCCTGTTCGCATTATGCGAATTGAGTCACGGCTGGTACGCATGCCCGAAGTCGACCCTGATTCTCCACCCGTGAATTACATGCTAGAGCACAACGAGGCTCGGTCCTTGTATGGGAGAAGCGAACGGACACTCGTGGGATTGGCTCCCGGGGAATGGCACATTTGGGTTTGGCCCGTAGGTGGAGGAATGACCTCTGGAGTCGTGACGCTCGCGCCCAATGAGAATTTGGATTGGGTCGTGCGCTGGCCGCGCAGGCCGCTCACCCGCCTTGAAAATATCCCGGACTTTGCGACGCCTGATGAGACCAATGGCATGGCCACGCGAGTCATCAAGGGTCAGAAGCCCCGGGCCCTGGGGGAGCACGTCGTGAATGCCTACCTGCGGCACACTTTTAGGTTCCGTCCGGGCGAGTTGAGCTCGGCATACCTGCTTCTGGATTTGGAGGCAGAGTCGGGAGGTGCGGACAACGACTCCATCAATCTTGAGTACCACGAGGAACTCGGAGTGGTCCGTTGGGGCTGGAGCAGTCAGATCGCCAAGCTCCCAGGTGCAACTCTCCCCTGGCGAAACCACGCCCGGGGCCACCTGGAATTGGACCTCTCGCAGCTGCCCCTCAAAAACGGTGCGCACCTAAGCCTGCTGGACTCCATGGTGGACGGCAAGCTGGATATATGGATCCAAGACGACACTTTTGTGCAAAGTATGCGCCTGACCGTCGTGTACAAGTAGGGCTAGGGGCCACAAGAGGCCCCCGAGGCCCCCAATTGGGGCTGGAATAAGGAATCTGGTTTCGAGGCACTGGGGCCGCTACATTCGCTGGCATGGGACGAGTTGGTTTACTTTTGTGTCTTGGCTCCCTGGCGGGGTGCGCCGTTGAGTCGGGGATCAGCCCACGGCCCTTACCCACGGCCAGTCGTTGGGCGCCGGTGGGGGAGCGTTTGGTCTTGGTGGATCGCGAACGGGGCATGGCGATCGCGGAACCGGGAGTGATTCCCCAACACCTGCGCGAGCCGCTGGAGGGCGCGCTCGGGGTGAGTTCAGGCGAACTCACCGGCGGACATCATGCCCATCCCGCGGTGGCGCTCTTTCAGGCTGGCGCTTGGCGCTTAGCCGAGGCCTGGTTCAACGGAGCCCTGAGTGATGGGGAATATGCTCAGCAGTTCGAGTTGCTGGTGACCCGTTGCTTAGGAATGCTGGATGGACCAACGGGACGCGTGCGCGGACCAGCGCTCCAAGTGCTCCCCGTTCCCGCAGTCATGGTGGTGCCCGAAGCTTTGGATACGGAGAGCCCCTGCGATGAATGCCGGGGCGTGCAAAGAGGCCTGGAGGCGGGCTTGCAGCTCACCGAGCGAGGCTTCATTCTTTAGGCGGCGCTGAAGGCGTCGTCCCCAGGATCGGAACCCCGGGCTTCAGGGCAGGAAGGACTTCTTGTCCTTCAACTTGCGCGGGAGATACTCCTCGATCACGAAGTTCAGACCCCATTTTGCGAGGGCTTGCTGTTCCGCGCGCACGCCCATTTTCAGCATTTGGGTGAGGGCTTTTTTCCAGGGCAGGTGGGACTTGAAGAAAGGATCATTCTTGATCGCATCTTGGGCACGCTTGATGTCGACCTTCTGCAGTTCATGGGTCGCGTCCTGCAGCTTGAAGTCGATGATGTCTTGGGGTGTGACCCCCAAGAAACGCGCCTTGGGCACGCAGAAGAAGCGGTTGATGTGGGCCGCGTTACCCGAGCCTACTTTTAGGGTGCGGTAGATGTTGGCGATGCCATAGGGGTCGCAGTCCACGAAGCAGAACACTGGCAGCTTATGGTCGTCCGAGAGCCGCCGGATGAAGCGCCGGGTGGCCCGGGAGGGCACGCCACTCATGGAGATCAAAATGCAGTTGGAGTCGCGCCACCACTTGTGATTGTTGAGCCGCGCAAACATACCGCCAGTCTCGATGGCAAGAATGAACTTGGCCTTGGTTTCGAACTTGAGGTGCTCGACCGAATGGGGGATGGTGTAGGCGCCGGTACCCATGGCCGTGCAGTCAATGCGGATCTCGGCGCCGGTTTCAGAATCCCGGTCGATGACAACCAGCTCGCCCGCCAATGCGCCCCCGTGTTCTTCAGGGTAATAGCGCAATTGTTCTCTGGAAAGCCCATCCAAACTGGCCAAGGCTTCGATGTCATCCATCACCGCATCGGACTCGGGCTGCTCGCGGAACTTGCAAGCGCCCCAGTTTTTGGAGACGTAGTAGGCTTCTCGCTTGGTCGCGAAATCGTCATTCTCGATCATCTCTTTCGAGACCGACATCAAGCGCAGAGTTTGCGCAAAGGTCTTGACCGTGTTGAAGGACAGAGCCCGGACCTTACGCCCCTTGCCTAGCTCAAAGAAGCCGACCTTCTTGTCGTAGGTCACGTTGGCCAGGGAGCGCACCGGGAATTTGAGTTCCGGGAGGCTACTAGCCTTGATCTTGCGTTGGACCATGAGCGCCGTGCGCTCTACCAGCGCGATGGTCTTCTTGTCCATCTCGCTGAGGGTGTGCTTCTTGGCTGTGGCCTTGCGCGCGGGGGATCTTGTCGCGGTCTTCTTGGCAGCCTTCTTGGTGGTTTTCTTTTTCGCCATGGTCTTGGGTCCTGATCTTTCGTCTGCGGGCTATGCGGGGGGGAGGGGCGTCGCTGCTCTAGAACTTGCGCGAGCGGTGCAGGGTTTCTTCGAGGCTGGTGACGGTGCTGTCCTTCTCCTGATTTGTCAGGCCGAGGATTTCCTGCAGGGCAATGCCGATGTGCGGGATATAGGTCTCGATGTACTCGCGCTTTTGGAACTCACGCTGCAAGCGCTTGCCCTTACGGATGTGAATTCCGAGCTTTCGGCCGCACTCCTGCAGGGCTAGGCGCACTTCCTTGAGGATCTCGGCGTAGCTCGCGACGGCCTCTTTCGATTCCGATGTAAACGGCACCCACACCGATGCGATGTGGATGATGATTGCCATGGGCGCAACGGGCAAGGCGTTTTTCGGTTGCGAGAGCCCATAGGAGCGCCAGTTGGTCTGGATGACTCCTTTGGTGATTGCACAGCCGGCTTGTTGATAGAGCAGAGGTACCCGGTTCGCAAACCGGATCAGGCGCGCGGGTTCGTCCGCATCGGCCACGAGGTTCGCCACGACTTTTTCCGAGCGCGACTTTTTCTTGATGCGTCCGTCGTCGATCTCTTCAAAGCCTTGGCCTGGTTTTCCATAGGCGAGGCCGACTTCGATCTGAAAGGGGTTGCCCCGATAGACCGCCGCCGGGCGGGTTGAGGTGGCATAGAAGTCCGCTTCAATCTCCTTGCGCAATCCCAACAGCAGGAGTTCCTCGCCGATGGGGGCGATGCAATCCGTGGGCGGAGAACTGATTTTTGTGTCGTTGATCGCATCGTACAGGGCGGCAGCTTCGTCCCGTGCGATGCGCGAGGGGTAGCTCTTGAGGGTCAGGCCCTTGCCCGCTGCGGCGACGATTTTCTTGGCCACCGTGGGGCCAACGCGACAGAACTCTTCTTGCAAGAAACCCGACAGGGAGCGACTCGAGGTGTCCTTCAACAAGCTGATCAGGCGCCCCAACTCGACCCCATGGGGGTGGGGTTTGATTTCCACGGTGGCCTGGGGTTTTTCCTTGGTGTGGGCCTCGTAGACGACTTTTTCGTCGGCGGGGTCGATCCAAGTCAGGGTCAGGTGCGGGTTGGCGATGGCGGTCTGCTTGAGGTACATGTCCACCGAACGCAGGCCCTTTTTGTAGGTCGCCTCCATTTCGATCTCCACCCGGGTGCCGTGCACCTTGCCTTCCCATTCCACCTCTTCCTTGGAGTGCTCCTCGGGGCGATTGCGGGCGGTGTCGAGGCTTAAGAGAACCTCCACTGCCTTGCGCCGCTTGATCTTGGAACGCACTCGCACAGGCTTGCCCGTGGTCAGCTTGCCATACATGCCGGCCGCGGAGATACCGATGCCCTGTTGCCCGCGGCTTTGGCTGAGCTTGTGAAATTTGGAACCATACAGCAGCTGGCCAAAGATCTTGCCGATTTGCGTGTCGGTGATCCCGGGGCCATTGTCTTCCACGGACATCAGGAATGTCTTGGGCGTGACCTGGCTGATTTGGACCTCGATCTCGGGCAGGATGTCCCCGTCTTCGCAGGCGTCGAGGCTGTTGTCCACTGCCTCCTTGACTGCCATCAAGAGCGCCTTGGCCGGAGAATCAAAGCCAAGCATGTGACGGTTCTTTTCAAAGAACTCAGCCACGGATATGTCACGGGCTTGGGAGGAGCCGGTGCTCTTGCGCTTGGTTGGTTTGGACGCGCGTGTTGATTTTTTTGCAGCCACGGGTGTGTCGTCTTGTAGGTCGAAAAGAGTTTCTTTGGCCACGGAGTTATCCAGGAGGTGCGTTGCCGTTGGTGACAAAAATAAGGTGAAGGGTCAGCTGCGGAGGAGGGAATCCACGAGCCAGAGAGCGGCGCCGCTCAGCAGAACCAAGGGGGCTGAAGTCAGGCATCCGGCGCGCAAAAAGCGCTGTTGCAACGAGCCCGCGCAATCCGGGCAAACCCGGGGCATGGGATCGGGAAGTTCCGTGCGGCAGTGGGGGCAGCGCTGGGCCTCGATCAGTCGGGACATGAGACCCTCCGCGCATCACTGGGCGCCGGGGCACCTCCCATGGAAAGGGGGTGCTGGGGCAAGGGTTCGCTACCCAGCCCGAGCGCTTGCGCGTGCTTACCAAAGAGTTCCAAGGAAGCAGTCATGGGGGCTCCCGGTTGGAATGTGCATTGTTCGATTAGGTAATGGCGCAGAGGTTCGAGGGGCAGTCCGAGGGCCGCTGCCCCTTGCTCTGCGATCTCTTCGATGGCGGCGCTCCCGCGCTCGGCGGCCTTGTAGAACTGGGGGAGTAGGGCTTGGGTGGCAGCCTTGTCGCGCACGAGCCAAACGGCGAAGACAAAGGGCAACTTGGTTTGTTGGGTCCAGGCTTGGGCGGGGTTCCAGTGATCCAACTCTTCGAGCCAACACTCATGGAGGGCTTGGTCGCCGATGCGCAGCCAGGCGTCCGCGTCCACTTCTCGGGGGTCCTCGCCCGCGGGGACCTCAAGGTACTCCGGCGGCCCTTGGGGCCGGTCCGCCAGGAGCACGCGCACCAAGGTCGCGGCCGCCCGACTGGAAGGGTCGAGGGCGATGCGCTTGACCTTGTCCATGGGGCATCGGAGAAAAACCTGGACCGAATCCACTGCCCCCCGGCTACCTACGCCCAGCCCATGGATGTAGCTATAACCCGGTCGCCGGAAGAGCTCGATGGAGGACACGAGGGCCAAGTCCAGTCGGGACTCCCTCAGGCCGGCCACCAGATTGGATGGCACTGCCTGCTGGTATTGAATCCCAGTTGTTTGCTCCAGACCCCAATCCAGGGGCCGCCCGACGAGATAGGGCACGCTTCCAGTTTTTAGGGTCATGTGGGGGCAGTCTAGCAGTCCGCTGAGAAAACCCCTACAAGGACTTTGCCTTCTCCGTGGAGCGCGCGCACGGCCGGGGAAGAGACGGTTTGGGCTGCTTGGGGGGCGACCGGGGCTGGATTCCTGGAACGCCAACTGAAACCGTGGGCCTGAAAGCTCGTCCTTGCTGGCATGTTGGATTACCTCTTGCCCATGGCTTTGACCGCCTTCACTGTTTCTATCCCCTGCGCTTCGGAAGCCGGGGCACTTCCTGCAGCCGCGCGGCTAGCAAGTGCCCCTCAAAGCTGTCTGCAGACCCTGCCAACTCCGGCCGCCTGTGCCCCAAGGGACCCGAGCCAGGGTGGAGGGGCCTTCGGGGCGGCCCTGCTTCGGCTCCCGCGCCACGGCAGGGTCCTGTGCGGTGCCCCCAAGCAGTCCGGGAGCCACCTGTTTCGTCAGGGGGCGGTTTGGGTTTTTGGCGATGGGGCCTCGGGACTCAAGCCTGTGGGCGTTCTGCATGCGCCGATGGCAGCCTCGGGGGACCAATTTGGCCGGGCCTTGGCGGGGGACCAGGGCTGGGTCGCGGTGGGGGCGCCCTTTCAAGATGGGGCCTCTTCTCACAGCGGTGCGGTGCACGTTTATTTGGAAAGAGCCGAGGGGTTTGAGCACCGCCAGATTCTCGCGCCGAACGATGCGGGGCTCTTGGCCTTTTTTGGGCAGGCCCTGCACATGGACGGCAAGCACATGATTGTGGGTGCGCCCAGGCAGATGGGAGTGGCGGGGGCCTTCTTGCAGGGGGCCGCGTGGATTTATTCCCTGCGCGGTTCAAGTTGGGAGCCAGAGTTGCGTTTTGATCCGCCGGATCGTCGTCCGGGTGCTCTTGCAGGGGCGGCGGTGTTGCTTGCGGGTGAGCGAGCCTTTGTGGGGGCACCCGACCATGATGGGGCGGGGCTGGCCAGCGGAGGTGTTTGGATGTTGAAGCTTCAAGGGGGCCTTTGGGAACCGGTGGATCTATTGAATCCACCGAACCCCCGGGAGCATTCCCACTTCGGAGCCAGCCTGGCACGCTCGGGGGATTGGCTCGCGGTGGGGGCACCCGGGCCCGAGGGAGGCGCGGCCGGTCTCGGCAGCGTGCATCTGTTTCGCTTGGGCGCATCCGGGCCCGTGCATGAGCAGGTGGTTCGATCGCCTGACCGAGAAGCTTGGGAATTCGGGCGCGCGCTTGCTCCCTGCGAGAACGGTTTCCTGGTGGGAGCACCTGGTGGGGCCGGGCGTATTTTGCGTCTTGAGATCGGCGCGGGGAGTGCCCATGTGCAGTGCCTCCTGGTTGGGGATGCTGCCAGTGCGGGGGGAACGGCGGTTCAAGAGGGGCTCTTGCCCGGTAGTTTTTTGGCGGGGGAGCCCGGGGGCACCAGCTCTACTTCCCTCGCTGCCCGTCGCGGGGGCCTGCTGCATGTGGACCCCGGGCTCTTGCCCAGTCCTCAGGTGGCGATCGGTGACTTAACTTTGGGTGTCCAGGTTTGCGGGGATCGCGGCTACCACGCATGGACCTCCCCGGTGGATGCTTCCAGTGCCTGGAGACTGCTCGCGGTCCCTGTTACCGGAGGGCTGCCCACCGTGCTGCAATCCGGCCAGGCCACTCCAGATGGGCACATCGATGCCCGCGGGACGATCGGGGTCTTGGCCCCTGGGCAATGGGACCTGCACCTGGAATTGGTGCTGCTGGGGGGGCAGGCGGGGACAAGTGACGTGCACCGCATTCGCTTGCCCTAGGGGGCCAAAAGCAGGTGGGGGGATTGTTCCCGAGTTTCTAGTCCTCTTCCTGAGCCGGCCGCCTGGAAATCGTCACGGGAATCGTGAGCTCTTCCCCTTTACGCAAGATCGACAGGTCCACTGTGGAACCCGGATCGAGTACGGCCACCGCTGACATCAGGTCCTTGCGGTTGATCAGCCTGCGTTCGCCCACTGCCAAGATGATGTCCCACTGCTCAACGCCTGCCGCTCGGGCAGGACTAAGGTCGGTGAAACGACTGATGCGTACCTTGCTGATGCCGTCGTATCCACTCAGGCGTTCGGGGCGGAACCAGCTTTGCACCTCGACTCCGAGCCAACCGCGGATCACTGTTCCGTCAGCAAGGATGCCGTCGACCACCTGTTTCACCAGGGAGGAGGGAATAGCGAAGCAAATGCCCTGATCGCCGTTGGACTCAAGCCCTTGTGCGGTTGAGATGCCCAAGACTGTGCCGTCGAGGGAAATCAGTGGGCCGCCTGAATTGCCCGGGTTGATGGCGGCATCGGTTTGAATAAAGTCCTCATAGGTGGACAAATTCAGGTCGCTGCGACCCAAGCCGCTGACGATACCTTGGGTTACGCTGGCGCCGAGGCCGAGGGGATTGCCCAAAACCAAGACGGTGGCTCCAACCTTGGGTGTGCGTGGTTCGATGTCCAGGAAGGGGTACTCTCGCTTGGGGTCATCCGAATCGATGCGCAGGACCGCAAGGTCTGTGTCGGGGTCTATGCCAAGCAACGATGCAGGGACGCGATTCCCTCCCGGTAGCACCACAGAAATACTCGTGCTGTC
Source organism: uncultured bacterium (assembly GCA_937910685.1). Taxonomy (GTDB): domain Bacteria; phylum Planctomycetota; class UBA1135; order UBA1135. The sequence continues at coordinate 941 of CALEMP010000012.1, read as the reverse complement.
CTTGACCACGTGGTAGTTCGTCACGACGGTCCCATCCGCCCGCACGATTGCACCCGAGCCCTCCGATGACGATCCCCTCCGGCCGCGGATCGATTGGGCACGCACTTGCACCACCGCTGGAGCTGCGATGTCGCAGACCTGTTCAATGCCCCGCGAAACCTGCTGGGCCACGTCTTTGTCCGACGGGGAAAGGGACGCCCCCAGGAGGGCGGAGAAGCCGGCCAAGCCGACGCAGGCTGCAAGGGAAGTTGTACGCATGACGGAACAGTGGGGGGATGCCGGGGAGGCCCCCTGCCCATAAGTATCACCTTTGACGGGTACCACTCCTAGCCTAGCAGTCACCTATAAAACTCGCTTGGGTGAACCATGCCCCGTTTTGGGGCCACAGGACTCACTTTGGACACGGGGGCAATGTTTGGTTTTCGTCTGGGGGGTGTGCATTGGGCCCTCTTCGACTATCATTAAGCCCCGTTCGAGGTTATCTACCAACAGATTTGGTTGGAATGCGTAGACTCTCGGGCCTCCATGAGCCGATCTAGGCTGGACACGAACACCCCTACACTTCAAATTACCACCATGAACATCTTCCTCCTTTCAATCGCATCCCTGGCCCTGACCATCGGTGCAAGCGCCAGCCAAGCTGACGCCACTGCTTCTCCCGTCAAGGAATGTCCCGCGGTTTCCCAGGAATGCCCGGTCAGTTCACAAAAAGCTACGAAGGCATCCACCGCCAAGAAGAGCGAGTGCTGTGCTGACGAAGCCAAGGCCAAGACGGTCGCCAAGAAAGCCGATTGCGGTACTGCTTGTGACAGCGTGAAAGCCACCAAGGCTTCCACCGCCAAGAAGAGCGAGTGCTGTGCTGATGGCGCCAAGGCCAAGACGGTCTCCAAGAAAGCCGATTGCGGCACTGCTTGTGACAGCGTGAAAGCCACCAAGGCTTC
>CALEMP010000011.1 GCA_937910685.1 uncultured bacterium | reverse complement strand
TGGAACTGCTATTTCGGTGATGGGCGTTGGAGTCTCACACTTCAACCCAAGTGACTGGCCTTCCTGGCTTTTTCGGACACCGGGGTTAAGGTGGTTAGAAAAACCCGGGAAGGTCAGAGCGCACGCATCAGAGCGAAGGCGTACTGGCCCGAGGCTTCTATTCTACTCCAACAGCCTGCTTCCAGGCATCGAGGCTGCGCTGGTTGAACAAGACGAACTCCACCCTGGCCAGGGATCCACTGTCCTTACTGATCGTGCTTACTGACGGTGGTGACGGCGATAGAAGCGCCCTCGTGGAGGGGGTAGCCAAATACCTCGCACGAGATTGAACGCAGCCGACCGCTAGCCTCGGTGATGCGAGCCTCTCCAGTGGGGCAACGAACTCCCTGCCGAACTTCCGGCCAGGCGAAGCAGGCCCTGCGCAGATCAGGACCGGCGGCCCAGTGGATGGCCCCATCCACACCGCCCCCGCCAAGCCTGGTCTCGTTGGCAGCGTTGACTATGGCCCCGCCTTTCCATTGGGTAATGTCCCCCAGGGTGAGAATCAACTCCGTTCCAGAGGGCTAGGTGTGGCGGTAGCTCATGTAGAAAAAGTATACGTGTAAGCACTGACGCCGAACCAACTACACCGCTTTCGCTTCCCCGTACCTAGTCAATAGGGCGACTTGGTGCTCTCGATCATGCTGCCGCCATGGTGGACATCCACATGCAAGTAGCCTGGCTGGCAACCGGGACGCATCCAGAGGTCATGATCCGACTCACCGGACGAGAACAGGAGGATCTGGCCCACGCAATCAGGGGTAGGGCTGGGACCAGAGCCGCTGTAAAAAGCGAGGGAGGCGCCAATGCTGAAGCCCCCGAGGAAGCCAAAACCACAGGCCCAGCGACTGTCTGCGTTGTAGCTCATGCTCTCAGCGGGAACGGCTTGGCCCGCTCGGGGAAAAAGCAGATTCCCCTTGCTGATGCTCGCGACAATCTGGCCATCTGCATTTTGGAGCAAGACCTTGTGTGCCGAAATATCCTGGGGCTGCTGGGGTATGGGGGGCTGGGGCCCAGGGGGTTGGCCCAACTGAAAGCCCAACATGGATCCTGCGAGGCAAAGGAGCATCTGGCCTGCGGAGAGCAGGAGTCTCCTGGCTATTGTCGTCCTTGTATTCATGGTGTTGCTTGCGTTCATGGTGCGTCCGGTGCTTGGGGGCCCGTAGGAATGGTCTGCCTTGGCTGAACTCCCGGGGCTAGCGCTAGTCGCTTGTCGATGAACGGACTCACTCGAGCGCCCCAGGTTTTCAGTCAAGCTGCAATCATCTCAAGGCTTGTCGGGAGAAGTTGGTTTCAGCTTCCCGCTCCCGTCCCGCGTGATCAAACGCCCTTCTCCTTGGGCCGTAACGTCCAACTCAATCGCTTTGTGGTGATCAAAGTTCCTCATCAGGAACCTGGGAAGGTGAGAGGCCTTGGGGAAGCCCAACTCGATGGTGCCTCGCTCTGTCCCGGCACCAGCACACATGAATACACCCAAGTCTCCATCATCCTCGTGCCCAATCGAACATAACAGGTCAGGCGTTTCGGCTCCGCGCCACTGGTAAAAACGCAAGGAGCCATCCCCGGCCTCGTTGCAGCCCAACCGGGCTTGGACCTGGCCTTTGTCATTGACCAAGGATAGAGACCGCACAACCAGGTTGGGTGCCTCGGTGGCATCTTGAGACGGGACTTCTTCCTGCTGGACCTGGTGAAAGGCCCAAGCGAGGGGGATGCACAGGAAAGGCGGGGTCAGGTAACGCGCGAGGGCGAGAAGCTGGGAATGGTGTCTGGCTTGGTTGAGTTTCATGGGCATGCTGTAGTCGAAGGGGTTGTTGAGGGTTTTATTGAGGTTGGGTCTGGACTGTGTCGCAGAGGGAGCGGATGAATCAAGCGGATAGCTCCAGCGCAATCAGCGAAGCGCCTTGGTGGAATAGATGGAGGAACCCTGATACCCCAGGAACGCCCGCAGACCTCCGCCGTAGAGCATCCAAAAGCTCGATAGGGCCTCCCCATACGAGTGCATATAGATGTGTGGGATGTGAGGACCACTCAGGCGCTGCTCGACCCCGCGGAGGGTTTTATGGGAGCGCAGCATTGTGAGCGAAGATGCCCCGTGGTTCGTGTCCTGCCCGAAACTCAAGGCGCAGCGCTCGTCTAGGCGGTACGCTCTCTCCAGGGGCAAGGGCGAATTCCCAGCGTGGGAGAAGAACAGAGTCGCAGCACTGAGGACCGCAACGGTTTGCCCGCTTGGGTTTTGAAGCAATATTTTTCGCGCAGTGACGTCCAATGCATCTTGCTGTGAAGACACATCACCCAATTGAAATCCCAAAAGGGATGCTGCTAGGCATAGGGCCACTTGGCAGGCGCGTAAAAAAAACCTTTCTGCCCCAACCCGCTTGACTCTAAAAACAAGACCCAGGATTGGCCAAATAAGTTGATCACTCATGGTTCGAATCTCGTTTGGTTGAAGTTTGTGCAGGAGTGACGGAAGTAACCCCTTCTACGCAATGGTATTCCAAAGGGGATTCGCGACAATGACCGACTTGAGACTCTTCACCAAATAGACAAATGTCCCCTACCCATCGTCGGCGTGCTGGGAATAACCCGAGACAGGTCCTGGAGCTCCCCAGACCCCAACTTCATCAGGGATGTGCTCCAAGCCGAAGGCTCCCGCACCCTCCCCCACAGCAGTGGACCCGTGCTCCCTGTTGATATCATTGGGCACCCAAATGATGTCCGCAGAATCTCAACAGCCATTTGCGCGACGAGATCGGCGCCCCGTCGCTGTGTTTGCATTCCCCTCCTAGGAGCTGACCTACTTATCAGAGAGCGGGTCAGAAACGGCATCTCTCTTGCCTAGCTTGATTGCCCAGTCCCGTTTGCCCCCCGGGCCAACGCGGATGGATGGCTCTCCAATCACTTTCCATCCGAAAGCATCCTTGGTTTGAACCCTATAACGTCCCGGCTTCGAGAAGGTCACGGTTGCCAACCCATTAGGCTTGGGAAAATGGGCCTGTTTAGAAATACAGTGGCCGTCAAATCCCGTGGCAACGAATTCGAATCCCCAACAAACCTCTCTGGTCATCGTGATCGGCTTGCCTTCAGCGTCTGTGGCAGACAGCATGATCTCTAACGGTTCGGGAAAACTCCAATTCAGTGTGTTCCACCCACTGGCGACTGATATCTCATGCTCCTGGATACCGTGGAGTCTGTGAATTGCCATCAATGTGTGGGCTCCTGGGAGAAGCACGACGCGAGCTACGCCTTCGAGGTTCGACACTGCCGCCGATTGTTTGGAATCAGGAGCCCCCAATAGGCCCCGCATGACATGCACCCCTGACACTGGCCTCCCCTGATAGGTGAAGGTTGCTAGAACGATGCCCGGGGCAGGCACCGTGACGTTGACCTGCGAATGCTCGGCTGACTCGACTACAAACTCACCCCTATGCTCTAGCGGATGGACCTCGTACTCATACTGCCCTGGGGGGTAGTCTCCCATGTTCCACGCCCTCAATCCTAGGGACTCATTTTCCGGATCCAGGTCCTCCATCGATCTGTAGGACATGGCCTTATCCGAATCGCCCAAGGACTCAAACGTAGGATTCTGCTGCAAGGGGCGGATGACGATACCCAGATCCTGAAAATCGTCTGTGGCTTCCTTCCATAGGGGCAGACCTTCCACGCTCACCGTCATGGATAAACTCCCAAACTTGGATCGGGCCACGGTGGGCAATAACTCTAGCTCAATTGTGGCCACCTGCAGCGGATCCGCTGTAAAGCCTACGATGCTGCTCATGCGTTCCATGGATGTTGGGCGGGGATCAAACCCCAAGAAAGCCTCATAGTTCCCAGGCACCAGTCCAGGTATGGTCATGAATGATTCACTGTGGACGACATAATCCAAGACCGGCGATGCATCGCGCTCACGGCGTACGATGATGCGCAGGTTTTTAGACTGTGTATAGTTGGAAATGCCGACCTGCAAAGTACCCGCTGGCTCCAAGACAACCGTCACAGCGCCATCACCACTCACTTCCTTTTCGTCAATTCGTCCCCAGGTTTTCCCCGGCGCGGTTACCCAATACCTGCCATCGGAGGCTTCCGTTTCCGGGAGGTAACTCCAACCGGTAGCTCTAGAAACGACCATCAAGCAACTAGAAACACTCCCCGGATGTTCGCCACGAGGCCCCCTATGGAGGTCCCTTTCTTGAAGAACTGAGTAGCCAGAAATGAGCTTGGAGTCTGAAGTTGTCGCATTGAGAAAAAAGCCGGGATAGCTATAGGACTCGAGAACGATCTCTTCATCCAAGGAGGCCACCTCGACTTCCATAAAGCGCAGCTCTCGGCCATTTTCGAACATCCCCACAATCCGGTGCGATGTGCCGCCGGAATCCGTGACAGACCAAGCCCCTTTCAAAACCTCGACCTGCAGTCCATTTTCAAAGAGAAGGTACCCTTCAGTCAAAGTCCGCCTTTGGCCCTGCGGCCTATCCCTTACATACGCCATCCCCGAGATCACAGACACCGTAGTTCCTGTTGACCGAACAGCAGCACCTTCAATCTTACCTCGTAGATCTGTGTGACCAGCCTGCCCTGCTTGTGGTATTCCCGATGGTGATTGTTCGGGCCCAGAGCGGTCAGCGGCTTGATTGGCGGTATACCACCAGCTCAAGCAAAGGCCAAACAGGCAACACAACACAAGAGCGATACTTTTCTTCATGGGGCTGGATTAGGGGATGGGCACGACTTCCACCAAGACAACGTCAGAGACTTGAGGAGCACCTCAAAGCAGGGCCCCAGCGAGGGGCACCCCGCAAAGTGGCTGCCGTGCACAAAACTACAAGGGCTCGGCACATGCTGAACAGCAGGTCCACGCGGACATTTGAGAGTTGGTAAACAAGACCACAAACCACCCACCTGAAGGCCTCTGGCCAATAATGTAGTCCCAATCTTCGACCGCGCCTCCATCGGTGTGGACCGTCTTGAGACAGCCAGCTTCGCCTTCGCTGCATCCTACGCAAGATTCCCAGTAGGTCGCCGATTCAGCCGCCTCAGTGAGCAGGCCTTCAATAAGGGCCTCCGCCTCAGCGGCTGTTGGTTCCACTAGCTGTGGGCCATAGACCAAGACTTGCCCGCTTAGATCATGTGGCAATCCAGAAGACTCGCACGGAATATCGACACTGACGGGGGGGGGCAGTACGAACGAGAAACCAACAAGCGACAACACGGCCAGTGCACGACACAGGGTTGAATGTTTCATGGCTTACATTTTATCACCACCACCACCACCACCAAATCAAAAAAATGAACCGTAGCGCACCCCCCACACCCAGCCTCATGAGACCCCCTGGCGAATCGACCCATTGTTTTTTGAACAACAAATCAAGGAACCCATTCCTCCTGGCATGACCCCCAAGAACGAGGCCAGTGCATTTGAGAGCCAAGCCGCCCGAAACAGGGCAGAATGGACCTCAGTATGGCACGACGAAAACACACCCCGAATCAGATCCTGAAGAAAATCCGTGATGCGGATGTGATGCTGGCCGACGGCCAGTCCATTGCGCAAATTGCAAAATGCCTAGAAGTTTCCGAGCAAACCTACTATCGCTGGCGCAATCAGTACGGCGGGATGAAGGCCCGGAGATGAAGCGCCTGAAAGAACTTGAGAAAGAGAACCGGGCGCTCAAGCGAGTTGTCGCCGAGCAAGCACTTGAGAACCGGGTTCTCAAGGACTGGGCGATGAGAAACTTTTGAGCCCGACCAGCAAGAGACGCGCTGTGACACAAGCGATTGTAGATCACGGTACGAGTGAACGCTCGACATGCAAGCTGGCCGGGAAATCTCGCTCCACTCAACGACGGGAGCCTATTTCAATCGAGGATGAGCCTCGACTTCTAGCGGACATGCACCGCCTTTCGGCGGCGCATCCGCGCTATGGATACCGGCGCATTCACCAGATGCTGTTGCATACGGGGTGGCGTGTCAATCACAAGCGCGTGCAACGCCTATGGCGCAGGGACGGCATGAGTGTGCCGCGTAAGCGTCGCAAGCGCCGCCGCCTGGGCGATTCAAGCAACTCGTGTGTATTGCATAAAGCAACTGCCAAGAACCATGTGTGGTCTTACGACTTTGTTTTCGACCGCACCGAAGATAGTCGGCAACTGAAAATTCCAGCTCTGATCGATGAGTTCACTCGGGAAGATCTGTGCACGCATGTTGCCCATTCAATAACCGGAGATGACCTGGTCACCATTCTTGCTGGCGTAATGGAGACGCGCGGTTGCCCCGAGAACATCAGATCCGACAACGGACCAGAGTTTGCCGCGCATGCCGTGCGAAACTGGCTGACATCTGTTGAGAGGCATCTTGAAGCAACCAAGGCGTCTTGGCAGAAGCTCATGGAGTTCCTCCTCAAAAGGGCTGGAGAACCCGATGATCACTGCGCGAACCCGGAATTGAGGGCTCTATTAGAGCGCGACGGCATCTGGCCTGCTGAAGGTAATTTTCCTCTCCCCCGACGGACTAGGGTAGCCTGAGAGAAGACCGCCCATCGGCCCCTGGCTAGCAAACGACAACCTAGGAACTACCCCCCCGGGGTATTTCGGGCACCCGGGTTTAGGTGGTTAGAAAAACCCGGGAAGGCCACAGCAGTCGAGACAAGAAAGCGTCAGTACTGCGGAAGCTCGAGTTACAATTGCAATTAGACTAGCTGAGTCCGAAATCAAAGTCATGACTAACACCAATCAAATGACCCGCTCGCAGGGCGAGACATCCTCAAATCTAACCAAGACCCTGCAACGACATGTGGGCGCTCCAGGCGGCCGCATAGTGATTGTGACCGCGGCCGCGGTTTCATGGCTGGCGCTTTTCGGATGCCCACCCGGCTTCGCTGAATGCTGCGAGCCGCAGGGGGTAGACCCTCTTCAATTCGAAGCAGAACTAGAGTCTAGGATCAGCTCCTTGACCCCGAGTTGGAAGTCTCCATGGAGAGCCGCTGGCACAGCCAAAAAGTGGGAGTCCTATGGGGCCGCCTTGGATTTAGTGAGCCAGCTGGACGATGCACCTGCAACCGACGATCCAGATGCCAGAGATCTTGCTGAGGCATTTTTGGAGTCCGGCAGACCAGATTCTGCTTGGGCGACCGCCGACCCGACCCCCTGGACAATCGAGCTGTTGGCACAACTCGCCCATGGCGCAGCCAGCGCCCATAAGAGCAGTCCCTTTGGGACCGGTCCTGCTACCCTGGGCAAAAAGGTCTACCAGTGCGTTGCGCTCTCGGAGATTTGCACCGCTGAGGCGGCCCGTTTGACTTTGCTCGGGGAGCACGCCTCTGCGGCTGCCATTCTGTTCGATGTGGCCCAGCTCGGATTTGACTTGCTGGAAACTGGAAGCAGCCAAGCTGCTGCGGTTGGACTTTATGTTTTGGGTATGAAGCCGGTCTTGGCCCTCAAGCGCAGCGGTCGCTGGCCAGGAGATTTCAGCTCGCTCGCCTCGCCGGTAGATCAAATCTGTCAGTTAACCCTTCAGCGCCTCGAAGGGAAAGGGCTTGGGACGGAGCGAGTGGTGCTGGCACTCTTGCGCTCCCGGACGCAACCCGCATTGCTGGAGGCCCTGTTGCCCTTGGGATTTGGAGGAGGGGAACTGGCAGCCATGGGCCCAGAGCGTGAGCAGCAACTCCTGGGGGAATCGGAGGCTTTTTTGCGTCGTTGGTGGAAGGCTGATTCCGCGCAAGGTGCTGCTTCGGTCCGAGCTGCACGGGAAATCCTCGACCAGGAGAAGGCTAATCTGACCCGGCCTTTCTACGCCGTGCTCGCCGAGCAGCAGCGGGGGGCGGAGGCAGCGCGCCATGAGACGCGGGCCTGGGCGCTTGCCCTGGTGGTTTCTCACCGAGTTGAGAAGGACCGGCTCCTGGGGACATGGGAGCAAGCGGGGTTTTCTGTTTCCATTGCGAAGGACCAGGGGGGATTGGTCATCACGGTGTCTGATTCCAAGTCGGACTCCCCGCCAGGGATCGATGGCGTGGTCCTGCGGATTCCGTGACGGGATCCGGCTAGCCGGTGCCGGGTAAGTGTGGCCGGTGCCGG
>CALEMP010000010.1 GCA_937910685.1 uncultured bacterium | reverse complement strand
GCCAAAACCGGCACTGCCGTGGCTTTCACCCAGGGCGGCTCTTCGTCCAGCACCGCCGTGATCACCGTGCCCGAAATCTCCCAACGTCGGGCCACAACGATTGTGCGTCTGGAACCGGGCCAGGCGGTGGTTTTGGGAGGCTTGATCAGCGAGAGGACCCTTGAGCGCGAGAGCAAGATCCCCATTCTGGGGGACATTCCGATCCTCGGCAATCTGTTCAAGAGCAAGTTCAAGGAGAAGCAGCAGACCAATGTGCTGTTCTACATTCGCCCGCGCGTGTTGCAGGGCGGAGACCTGAACGCCGGCTTCGGGGACTGACGAGTCGCCAGCGCAGGTTGGCGGCGGGTACTGCTGTGGCAGTGGGGGACACCGAGGGCGCAATCCACCCTGTCTCAGTCTGATCTAGGAGTTCGATCCCCGGACCATGTGGTCGATTATGGGATCGGCGTCTTGACTTGATCACGACTGGACTTCACCGGGCTGCGTCATACTTCTAGCACCCTGCAGGGCGGTTGTATGTCTCAAAACCAAACGCTTAGGGGGTCAGACTCCATCGGAGCATGTGCTTGGGAGTATTCAAATTGAGACGGTGTGGCCCTCCGGTCATTGGGGGAATCGGGAATTGCCGCAGGATTGGGATGTGGCGAAAGGGCTCTGAGTTTCTTTGCATCCGATTGCCACGCCTTCCCCTGAACTCCGCCCAATCACGGGCACCTCTCTTCTCTCGAACCTATAACTCTCCCATGGACATCCCCCTCACTCTTAAGCGCGCATCCCTAGCAGCCGCAATGTTGACCCTTTGCGGGTCAGCGGCAGCCCAGGGCCAAACCGCCCTTTTGGCCGACGGCACCACCCTTAGCATTAAATTCCCCCTTGCGGAGTTCACGACTGAAGGTGCGATCTTCGACCTCATACCTCAAACAAAGCAAATTTTTGTCACTGGGATTGGTGTAACTATCCCGACGTCAGTTGATGGCGTGGCGGTTGTTATCCATGGTACTGGCGATGGGGGAACCCTCGACGCCAACGGTGTTGTCATCGCTGGAACGGTTCACGGCATCGAGGCTCACAATTTTGATCGTCTGCTGGACGAAAATGCAATTGCGGGTGGTCGATCCATTGGAAACGCTAGTGACATCAATTTCACTGGGGCTGCCCGTTCGATCTTCAGCACGGACCGTTTTTTGATGAACCATCCCCTGAATAGCGCAGTTCAGGTCAAGATGTTTGATCAGTTCAACGCTCACCGGGACGGGGCTTACCTGGGACACGCGGGGGTGTTGACCCCTCCCCCCGCCGTTCCCAACGCACTCCCCCTAAACTATCCCTCCATGTCCGGTGGCACATGCAAGTCTGCGGGCCATGTTTACCTAGACAGTGTCGGTAACGAGTATTACATCCCCGACCTTGGGGTGGTGATCGAATTGTCCGAGAACGTTACAGCTGGGCTTGTGAGGTCTGTTGCCCTACCGGTAGTTGACCCGGTGACTGGCGAAATCACTCAGCCTGGAAGCTTGGTCATTGGCGACATGATCGTCATGCTCAACCAGGACCCCCGCTTTGGAGCAGACAGCTTTGGTCTCGGACTTGCGACCATTCCGTCCGCAGTGATGTGGGCCAATTTGCAGGTTGGTTCAATGGTAGTCGTCATCGGTCACATGATCGGCGAGGACTTCATGTACGGGCAGGAGGTTGAGACGGACGCAGTTGACGTGGACGCTCCTCCGCAGATCAGCGCAGAACAGTGGCTTTTCAGGGACGACGCGGACCGCATTCGCTTCCGTGGCTTCCTCGACAAGCCCTTTGTACGTGACGCCGCGGGCAACAATACCGCTACTCTGCTTCAGCTGCATGTGCAGTTCATTTCTAACGGAATTATTGAACTTGACCGGCTAGAAGACTTGACCGTCGATATCACCGGAGTTGGTCAGTACAGGGTTCGTAGCCGAGACGAAGTGGACGTTGCTACCATTACCCAGGTTTCAATGTACGCCACTGATCCGACTGATGGTTCTGAAGTGGTTAGGGAAACTTGGAACCGTATTGACGTGCAGTGATCCTCAGAGTATGAAGGGAAGTTGATTCTTTCCAGAGAATGCGACCCGGAGCAGTGATTTGCTCCGGGTCGCATTGTTTTGTAGAAGCCGGATGCGCGAGAAGTGTCTGCGCCCATGACAGGTCTCTTCCTGACTGCTGTGGCGGCAGGGGCCTTAGAGTGCGCAATCCCACCCGGATCCTCCGCAGATCGCTGCGCAGCAGTGGCTATATAGGCACGATGCGGCCCGCATTCACCGCAGTGGTTTCATTGACCCGCCCCAAGTGCTTGAGCCCAACCGTAAGCATGCCGACACCTTCCTGACCTGGCACATACCGTTCAAGGGGAACGGGGTGGTTCTTCTTGGCCGGCCAGAGGCCCTGAGCATTGACCTCTTGGCCAGAGTGGTTCAGCACAGGGTTCGAGCTGAGATGAAGTGGACGGTGCCACCGTTGACGAGCTAGTCATGCAGGTCACGGATCCTACAGCTAACGCGAAAGTGGATTCCTTCCAAAGAATGCGACCCACAGCAGTGAATTGCTGCGGGTCGCATTCTCTTGTAGAAGCTGGATGCGCGAGAAGTGCATCCATCTATGACAAGTGGCTCCCTGACGGTTTTGGTTACAGTGGATTTAGGGTGCGAAATCCATTGTGTCTCAGTCTGATCTAGGAGCCTGATCTCAAGGCTCGGTGGTCGATTATGGGATTGATGCCTTGGCTTCATCTCGAATGAAGGAAAGGGGGCTGTGTTTGGCTTCTAGCCCCCTGCAAGGCGGTTGCATGTGTCGAACATGAACACCTGGAGTACTAGGCTCGATCTGGGTTTGTGCTCGGGAGTATTCAAAGTGAGACGGTGTGGCCCTCAGGTCGTAGCGGATAAACAGGAATTGCCGCAAGGTAGGGTTGTGGCGAAAGGGCTCTGAACTTTTCTGCATCCGATTGTCACTCCATTCTCTTGAACCCGCCCGATCACGGGCACGACCTTCTCTCGAACCTATAACTCTCCAATGGACATCCCCCTCACTCTTAAGCGTGCATCCCTAGCAGCTGCGATGTTGACCCTTTGCGGTTCAGCGGCAGCCCAGGGACTCTCTGCCCTTTTGGCCGACGGCACCACCGTCAACATTAAATTTCCCCTTGAGGAGTTCACGACTGAATCCGCGATCTACGGCCTCGACTCTGCTACAAAGCAGATTTTTTGCGCCGGGATCGGTGTATCAGTCCCGGTGTCAATTGATGGCGGTGCGGTTGTAATCGGCGGAACTGGCGATGGGGGAGAACTCGACGCCAACGGTGTCGTCATTCCTGGATCTGTCGGAGGAATTCAGGCTCATAACTTCGACCGATTGCTGGACGAGAATGCCGTCGCGAACGGAACAGCCCCCGGTAACGGCGCCGGCATTAATTTTGCTGGAGCTGCCCGTTCGATCTACAGCACCGACCGTTTTATGATGAACCACGGCGGCACCCGCATTGAGGGGCAGATGTTCAACCAATTCGCTACTGTTAGAAATACGGCCCTCGTAAGGCACGCAGCGGTTCTGCCCACTGCGACCCTCTACGTCCCCAGTTCGGTCGGTCTCGCCGGAGACTATCCCTCCATGTCCGGTGGCACGTGCAAGTCTGCGGGCCATGTCTACCTAGACAGTGTCGGTAACGAGTATTACATCCCCGACCTTGGAATTGTGATTGAATTGTCCGAGAACGTCGTTGGTGGGCTTGTGAGGTCTGTTTCCCAACCCATTGTTAACTCCTCAGGCGTAACTGTTGAGCGTGGAAGCATGGTCGTTGGCGACATGATGATCATGCTCAACCAGGACCCCCGCTTTACAGCAAACAGCTTAGGTCTCGGAGGTTCGACCATTCCGTCCGAAGTGATGTGGGCCAACCTGGAGGTTGGTTCAGCGGTAATCGTCGTCGGTCACATGATCGGCGAGGACTTCATGTACGGGCAGGAGGTTGAGACGGACGCAGTTGACGTGGACGCTCCTCCGCAGATCAGCGCAGAACAGTGGCTTTTCAGGGACGACGCGGACCGCATTCGCTTCCGTGGCTTCCTCGACAAGCCCTTTGTACGTGACGCCGCGGGCAACAATACCGCTACTCTGCTTCAGCTGCATGTGCAGTTCATTTCTAACGGAATTATTGAACTTGACCGGCTAGAAGACTTGACCGTCGATATCACCGGAGTTGGTCAGTACAGGGTTCGTAGCCGAGACGAAGTGGACGTTGCTACCATTACCCAGGTTTCAATGTACGCCACTGATCCGACTGATGGTTCTGAAGTGGTTAGGGAAACTTGGAACCGTATTGACGTGCAGTGATCCTCAGAGTATGAAGGGAAGTTGATTCTTTCCAGAGAATGCGACCCGGAGCAGTGATTTGCTCCGGGTCGCATTGTTTTGTAGAAGCCGGATGCGCGAGAAGTGTCTGCGCCCATGACAGGTCTCTTCCTGACTGCTGTGGCGGCAGGGGCCTTAGAGTGCGCAATCCCACCCGGATCCTCCGCAGATCGCTGCGCAGCAGTGGCTATATAGGCACGATGCGGCCCGCATTCACCGCAGTGGTTTCATTGACCCGCCCCAAGTGCTTGAGCCCAACCGTAAGCATGCCGACACCTTCCTGACCTGGCACATACCGTTCAAGGGGAACGGGGTGGTTCTTCTTGGCCGGCCAGAGGCCCTGAGCATTGACCTCTTGGCCAGAGTGGTTCAGCACAGGGTTCGAGCTGAGATGAAGTGGACGGTGCCACCGTTGACGAGCTAGTCATGCAGGTCACGGATCCTACAGCTAACGCGAAAGTGGATTCCTTCCAAAGAATGCGACCCACAGCAGTGAATTGCTGCGGGTCGCATTCTCTTGTAGAAGCTGGATGCGCGAGAAGTGCATCCATCTATGACAAGTGGCTCCCTGACGGTTTTGGTTACAGTGGATTTAGGGTGCGAAATCCATTGTGTCTCAGTCTGATCTAGGAGCCTGATCTCAAGGCTCGGTGGTCGATTATGGGATTGATGCCTTGGCTTCATCTCGAATGAAGGAAAGGGGGCTGTGTTTGGCTTCTAGCCCCCTGCAAGGCGGTTGCATGTGTCGAACATGAACACCTGGAGTACTAGGCTCGATCTGGGTTTGTGCTCGGGAGTATTCAAAGTGAGACGGTGTGGCCCTCAGGTCGTAGCGGATAAACAGGAATTGCCGCAAGGTAGGGTTGTGGCGAAAGGGCTCTGAACTTTTCTGCATCCGATTGTCACTCCATTCTCTTGAACCCGCCCGATCACGGGCACGACCTTCTCTCGAACCTATAACTCTCCAATGGACATCCCCCTCACTCTTAAGCGTGCATCCCTAGCAGCTGCGATGTTGACCCTTTGCGGTTCAGCGGCAGCCCAGGGACTCTCTGCCCTTTTGGCCGACGGCACCACCGTCAACATTAAATTTCCCCTTGAGGAGTTCACGACTGAATCCGCGATCTACGGCCTCGACTCTGCTACAAAGCAGATTTTTTGCGCCGGGATCGGTGTATCAGTCCCGGTGTCAATTGATGGCGGTGCGGTTGTAATCGGCGGAACTGGCGATGGGGGAGAACTCGACGCCAACGGTGTCGTCATTCCTGGATCTGTCGGAGGAATTCAGGCTCATAACTTCGACCGATTGCTGGACGAGAATGCCGTCGCGAACGGAACAGCCCCCGGTAACGGCGCCGGCATTAATTTTGCTGGAGCTGCCCGTTCGATCTACAGCACCGACCGTTTTATGATGAACCACGGCGGCACCCGCATTGAGGGGCAGATGTTCAACCAATTCGCTACTGTTAGAAATACGGCCCTCGTAAGGCACGCAGCGGTTCTGCCCACTGCGACCCTCTACGTCCCCAGTTCGGTCGGTCTCGCCGGAGACTATCCCTCCATGTCCGGTGGCACGTGCAAGTCTGCGGGCCATGTCTACCTAGACAGTGTCGGTAACGAGTATTACATCCCCGACCTTGGAATTGTGATTGAATTGTCCGAGAACGTCGTTGGTGGGCTTGTGAGGTCTGTTTCCCAACCCATTGTTAACTCCTCAGGCGTAACTGTTGAGCGTGGAAGCATGGTCGTTGGCGACATGATGATCATGCTCAACCAGGACCCCCGCTTTACAGCAAACAGCTTAGGTCTCGGAGGTTCGACCATTCCGTCCGAAGTGATGTGGGCCAACCTGGAGGTTGGTTCAGCGGTAATCGTCGTCGGTCACATGATCGGCGAGGACTTCATGTACGGGCAGTGGATTGAGACCGATGCGGTTGACGTGGGCGCTCCTCCGCAGATTTCCGCGGAGCAGTGGCTCTTCACGGACGCTGCGAATCGTATTCGCTTCCGCGGCTTCCTTGACAAGCCCTTCGTGCTTGACAACGCCGGCAACAACACCACCACCTTGATGAGCTTGCATGTCGCATTTAAGGACGCCGCCGGACTCACTCTTCTTGACCGGCTAGAAGAATTGACCATCGACCCCCTGACCGGAGTTGGTCAGTACAGGGTTCGCAGCCGGGATGAAGTGAACGTTGCCGACGTGGCCCAGATTGAAATGTACGCGACGAATCCGATTTCCGGTCTGGAAGTGATCAGAACTGTCTGGATGCGTGCTGACGTGGAGTGATCCCCAGGGGATAAACGGAAGTCGTTTATTTCCAGAGAACGCGACCCGGAGCAGTGATCTGCTCCGGGTCGCGTCTTTTTGTAGAAGCGGGTTGCGCGAGAAAGGTCTCCGTCCATGACAGGTCTCTTCCAGGCTGTATGCTGGCGCGGGTCGGCTCCTTGGGGGCACCTTGTGGGCGCGGAGGAAACCCCGCCAGCTTGACCTTCAACCCCATGCACTTCTTGGACGTGGCCGCCCGGGAGGCCTGCCGTCAGCCATATGGATCGGATGGATTTTCTGCGGCCTCTCCCAGGGGGCTGTCTGCGGTGGGAGTGCTGACTGCGCCTTGACAGGGGACTTTTCGGCCTCCGGGGTACGTCTAGGCTGGGGGGGCGACTACTATGGGAATAAGGCCCCGACCCGGGCGTCTTCCTTTCCTGATGCAACTGCAACGAACCCCGACCGACCCCAACAAGCGCGGGGCAGCCTTGATGCTGTCCTTTCTGGTGCTGATCGTGATCCTGATGATCTGTTATCAGATTACGCGCACCACCGGCATCGACCGCATTGAGGCCCAGCGCACCCAGACCCTGACGGGTATGGACTACGCGATCAGCTCGGCATTCCTTCAGGTTGCCGAGGACTTGCTGGCGGATGTGGAAGCCGAGGGGGGCGAAGAGGCCGCTGGTGGCGCGGCGGTGGACCCGATGGCCGGCGGAATGGGTGCTGACGGGGGGGGCGATGAGAGCGCTGCATCCTCTGGTGGTACCGGAGCCTCGGACTCGCAAATGGACGCTTGGGCCATGCCCCAGGTCACCATGATCGGCGAACAAGAAGTGCGCATCACGGTGGTGGACGAGGACCGCAAGTTCAACGTGCTCAACATGCTGGTGGAGGACGAAGAGGAAGCGAATGAGAATCGCGAAATCGTCGCACGCATCCTGGACAATTGTCGCGAGGGGACCCTGGCGGACATCAACCGCGGGGATGCGGACTTGATGTCGCGCGTCATGTACGAGCACTTCACCCGGCGTGCGGATTCTCTGTTGCCCCAGCCGACCTTGCTGTCTGACGGTGACGACCCTGAACCGGACCAACCTGCTATGCCCCTTAGCTTGCGCGAGATGGTGGTACTGGAACCCTTCCAAGAACAGCACTTCATGGATTTCTTTGACGCGGACGGGGAGCGCGTGCATTCCATTGAACAATTCCTGACCATTTGGACTTCTCCCGCTACCTTCACTGCGCCCGATGCGGTGGGGGGCTATGAGGTCAACATCAACACCGCGCCCCTAGCCGTGCTGGTTGCTTTGTTTGATTCCCGGGCAGTGGATCCGCGCCTCTGGGACGAAATCTTGGCCTACCGCAACGAGCCGGAGGAACTCGATCAGGACGAAGAGGAGATCGAGCCCTCCTATGATGAGTTTGGCAACGAGGTGGTGCAGAAGAAATTCTTCGACACCGTCGATGAGCTTACGGAGGTCCGCACATGGGACGCTCTGGAGGCCGAAGACCAGCAGCCGATCCAAGAGCGCTTGACCACCTCTAGCCGTGTGTTCTCGATCTACGCGGTGGCACGTCAGTCCACCGCTGCCCGGGAGAACCAAATCTTGGAATTTACGGATCGGAACTCGCGTGAACAGTACGAGCGCAGTTCGACCCACCTTCTGCGCGTGGTGCGCCAGGTGGTTTGGCGTCAGGAGGCGGATGATGGGGCGGTGATCGTTCCGCTCCTGCCCTGGGAGGTCCTGGGGAGTGCTCCCCTGGACCTGCTCGATTTCCCGGACGACCTGTGAGCCGTCGCGCGCAAGTTAGGGGGACAGCTGCCCCAGACCCCGTCCGGCGCATGGTTTTTCACCACCTCTTGGCCGCCACGGCGGAGGAAATGGGTGAGTCCCTGATGCGGGCCGCTTTTTCCCCCAACATTCGCGAGCGCCGGGACTTTTCTTGCGCCCTGTTTGATGCCTCGGGGGAGACCATCGCCCAGGCCGCACACGTGCCGGTGCACTTGGGTTCTGCTCCCCTGTCCCTGCGCGCGGTGATGGAGGACCTGACCCTTGGGCCCGGAGACTTGGCCCTGGTCAATGACCCCTTCCGAGGGGGGACGCATCTGCCGGACCTGACCGTGGTGGCGGGGGTCTTTGAGCCAGGCAGTTCGACTCCCCGCTTTTACTGTCTGAACCGCGCCCATCACGCGGACATGGGGGGCGCGCACCCAGGTTCAATGGCGCCGGCGGCAGACATTCACGGGGAGGGTCTGCGCATCCCCCCGGTGATGTTGGTGCGAAAGGGGATCGTGGACCCGGGCATCTTGGCGATGTTCTTGGCCAACACCCGCGTGCCCCATGAACGGCATGCGGATCTGCTGGCCCAATGGTCTGCTTGTCAGGTGGGGGTCAAGCGCATGCGGTCGCTGATGGCCGAATATGGAGCCACGCAACTGGCGGCTCGCGCCTTGGAACTGATTGATTGGACTGAAGAACGCACTCGTTTGATGCTGGGAGACTTGCCCAGGGGGACCTGGAGCGTCGAGGACACCCTAGAGCTTGCCGCTGGAGGGCAGGCGACCCTGCGCCTGGAGTGGACTCTTTCCAAGAATCGCTGCCGGTTTGACTTTCGCGCCAGCGATCCCGCAGTGCTCGATGGCATCAACACGGTGCACGCGGTGGTGCTTTCCGCCGTGCACTATTGCGTGAGGCTGTTGCTCCCCGATGGCACGCCCACCAACGGAGGAATCGCTCGCTGCGTCGAGGTCTTGACGCGCCCCGGATCGGTGATCGACGCCAGCTATCCCTCCCCCGTGGCGGCGGGCAATGTGGAGACGAGTCAGCGCCTGGTGGACTTGGTTCTGGCGGCTTTCCGGTGTGCTCTGCCGGATGTTTTGCCCGCGGCCTCCGCAGGCACCATGAGCAACCTGACCCTGGGCGCTCCAGACGGCAGCTGGTCCTACTACGAAACCCTCGCGGGGGGCGCGGGGGGAGGTCCAGCCGGTTCTGGCGCCCACGCGGTCCACACCCACATGACGAACACGCGTAACACCCCCGTGGAGGTCTTCGAGCGAGCGGTCCCCCTGCGGGTGTTGTCCACCACCGTGCGCCGTGATTCGGGTGGGCAGGGCCGGGCCCGCGGGGGCGATGGAATCACCCGACGCCTGTTGGCTCTGGCTCAGATCAAGGTGGGCTGGAGCGCCCAGCGCCAGAAGAGCGGCCCCCCCGGGGCGTTCGGGGGCGGGTCAGGAGCTTCGGGTGGTGCAGAGGTGCGCAGGAGTGAGGGCGGTACCACCGATTCCCTGCCAGGGCAGACAGCGCTGACCCTGAACCCAGGGGACGAGATTGCGGTGCACACTCCCGGTGGCGCTGGGCACGGCAGACCGCCAACCCAGAAGAACTGACAACGGTGCTTGAGAAAGGCCCCCGTCCCGGTGACAATCTCCGCCGCCCCCTTCTCTGTCCCCCCCAATAACAGCCGGTCCCCGTTTCTGCCATGTCGAGTTTGTGTGTATTTGGTGCCCAATGGGGCGATGAAGGGAAGGGCAAGATTATTGATTCCTTGGCCCATGACGCGGATGTGATCGTGCGCTACCAGGGTGGTTCCAATGCGGGCCACACGGTGATCGTGGGGGCCGAAAAATACGTGCTGCACCTGATCCCCTCGGGCATTTTGCACAAGGGTAAGGTCAACGTGATCGGCTCTGGTGTGGCCATCGACCCCCTGACCTTGCTTGAGGAAATCGCAGGCTTGAGGGAGCGCGGCGTCAGCGTGACCCCGGACAATTTGCGTATCGCTGCCAACGCTCACGTGATTTTCACCCATCACAAGCGCATCGATGGCTTGGCCGAACGCTGGCGCGGCTCCGGTCGCATCGGTACAACTGGTCGGGGGATTGGTCCCTGCTATGCGGACAAGGCCGCGCGTACGGGCTTGCGTATCTGTGACCTCTTGGATCCAGATCGTTGCCGCGAGCGTTTGACGTCTGCCTTGGCGGAGAAGAACGCCCTGATCGAAAAGGTACACGGGGAAGAGCCTCTCTCCCTGGATGAGGAACTCGGTCGCTACGCCGCCGTCGGTGATGCCCTGCGCCCCTTCGTGCGCGATACGGGCGCCGAAGTGCGTGACGCCTATGCCGCTGGGCAGCGCGTCTTGTTCGAGGGCGCCCAGGGAATGATGCTGGACCTCGATCACGGTACCTATCCCTTCGTGACTTCCTCTTCCACCGGTGTTGGTGGAATTTCAAGCGGCGCAGGTTTCTCGCCTCGGCATATTGAGCGGGTCGTGGGTATTGCCAAGGCCTATTGCACCCGGGTTGGGGAAGGTCCTTTTCCCACGGAGCTCACCGATGAAACCGGGGCACGCATTCAAAAAGTAGGTAACGAATTTGGCGCAACCACCGGCCGCCCCCGTCGTGCGGGCTGGTTCGATGCGGTAGCCGTGCGCTATGCCTTTGACCTTTGTGGTGCGGATGGCTGGGTCGCGACCAAGCTCGACATTCTGAGCGGTTTTGAAACCCTGCGCGTGGGCGTTTCCTACGAGATTGACGGCGAGACCTTTGATCGTTATCCCGCGCACCTGCCCTCCCTCGATGGAGTCCAAGTGACCTACAAGGACTTCCCCGGCTGGCAGGAGGACATCGCAGACGTGCGTTCATGGGAGGACTTGCCCGAGAAGGCCCGTGCCTTTGTGGAGGCCCTTGAGGACTTAGTGGCCTGTCCCGTGGATTTGGTTTCCGTCGGTCCCGATCGCGAGGCCATGCTCACTAGGCCCAAGTGAGGACCCGGGCAAACGCATCAGTGCCGCCCACTCCGTTCCATGCCCCGACCGCCTATCCAACGCCCTGACCTGCCCGGTCCATTTCCCGAGCACATCGCCATCGTCATGGATGGCAACGGGCGATGGGCGCAGCGCCGTGGTCAGCCCCGGGTCTTTGGGCATCGTGCCGGCGTGCAAACCGTGCGCGCCATCACCACCGCTTGCGCGCGCATGGGCGTTAGCAGCTTAACCCTGTACGCGTTTTCCGTTGAGAATTGGCAGCGGCCGAATGCCGAAGTGCGCACCTTGATGCGCCTACTGCGCGTGTTCCTGTGGCGCGAGCGTGCGACTCTCATGGAGAACGGCGTGCGCCTCAAGTGCATTGGGCGCCTGGATGACTTGCCTGATCGGGCGCTGCGGACCCTGCGCCAAACCGAAGAGTTGACCGCCAACAATGACGGGCTCGTGTTGCGCCTGGCACTGTCCTATGGTTCCCGCTCCGAAATCGCCGATGGCATGGCGGCAGCAGCTCGAGATGTGGCGGCGGGCAAGCTTGATCCCGATTCCATCGACGAAGAAACCCTGCGCGGCTATCTGTACGACCCCGAGACACCGGACCCCGATCTGATCATCCGCACAGGAGGCGATCTGCGCCTGTCGAACTTTTTGCTCTGGCAGGCGAGTTACGCGGAGCTCTATGTGACCGACCTTTGTTGGCCGGATTTCGGAGAGGAAGCACTCCTGGAGTCCTTTCGTGCTTTTGCCCAACGCCAGCGCCGGTTTGGAGGTCTCCCCCCCGAAGGCGGAGAGGCCGAGCAGCCCGGCAAGACCCCACCGCCCGAACAGTCCGTCGTCCAACCCAAGCCCAGCCAAACATGAGTCCTCGCGGTGTTAAGATTCTCAAGCGCACCCTGGTGGGGGGCAGCATCGCTGCCGCTCTGTGGCTTCTTCTCGCTCAAGCTGAAGGGCCCGAAGGTATCCGCATCCTGGCCCCGGTCCTTGCGCTCTTCACCCTTGGCGGAGCTTTGGAAGCCGCACGCATGGGGCCCAGGCCTCCCGTTTCTCTGCTGCCCATTCTGGCCGGCACCCTGGCGGGCATTGCACTCGTGGTGGGACCGGTCTACTGTCCCGATTGTTTCGCCTGCGTCCTGGAATTGAATGATGGGTCAGCGCCCAGTGCCTTGGTCATGCTGGGGCTTTGCGCGGGCCTGGTGGCGGTGGTCACTGCCCTGGCCTCTTTGGTCTCCGGTGACTCCAGGGTCGCTGCCCTACGGGCCAATTGCCTGCGCGTTCTTTGGGTCGTGCCGCCTCTGCTTGCCCTGGTGGGGATTTTTTCTGAGCTCGGGCGCTCTGGCCTGATCGCCTTGATTGTGCTTTCCAAGATCGGCGATGTGGCGGGCTATTACGTGGGCAGCGCGATCGGCAAACGCCATCCCTTCCCGCGGCTTTCCCCAGGGAAAACCTGGGCCGGGTGCGTCGGCTCGCTCGTGGCGGGCATCATCGCCAGCGTACTCTGCATCAACGGCGGCCTGCTGCCGGAGCCACACCTGGGGGTCTTGGGCGCAGTCCTGATCGGAGCGGTCATCAATCTCGCATCCCAAGCGGGCGATCTGCTTGAGAGCGCATTCAAACGCCACGCGGGGGTCAAGGATTCGGGGGGCTTGTTTGGGCCGTCCGGTGGCTTCCTTGATCTCGTGGACAGCCTCTTGCTCTCCGCTCCGGCCCTGTTGCTGGTGCAACTTGTGCTGCTGCCCTAGGGCAGAGGGTGCGGGAGTCTGAGTGAGCCGCCACGGTTTCCGGTCTCTTGCCCTTGACCAATCCCCCTCCTGTGACCGATGCTTGCGAGTCACTTGACTGAAATCACCATACCGCTGCGTTCCCACGATGAGGCCATTCTGGTCCTGGGACCTTACGACCGTTTCGCCAAGCTGCTGCGCCAGGCCCTGGATATCGAGGTTTACGCCCGAGGCGGGAATCTGTGTTTGAAGGGCGGCTCGGTGGATGTGGACCAAGCTAAGAGCCGCATCGAGCATCTACTTGGCAAGTCCCGCAAGGGCAGGCAATTGGACCTGCGTGAGATCGAGGCGATTTTGGCGGGGGCTGGCGGAAATCAGCGGCCTGGTGGGGCCCTGAATGGTGGGGCACAGCGCGGTGGGGCACAGCGTGGTGGGGCACAGCGCGGTGGGAGCGAGGCTCCTTCGGCCAGCCGTGACCGCAATGGCGCCTCTGGCGGCCGCCCCTTCCAAACAAGGTCGCGCTCGGTGGTCACGTTTCGCGAGCGGGCTGTGGAGCCGCGCAACGAGAGTCAACGGCGTTACTGCGAGTTGATGGACGATCTGCCCCTTGTCTTTGGGCTTGGTTCAGCAGGCACGGGCAAGACCTATCTTGCGGTTGCCCAAGCGGTTCGCGCCATGCGCCGGGGAGAAGTGCGCCGGCTGGTGATCACCCGGCCCGTGGTGGAAGCAGGAGAGCACCTGGGTTTCCTGCCAGGGGACCTGCAGCAGAAGCTCAATCCCTACATGCGCCCGATTTATGACGCCTTGTTTGATTTACTCGACCCCGAAACACTGATGCAGCTAGAGGAGGCGAACTTGATCGAAGTCGCTCCCCTGGCCTATATGCGCGGTCGCACCCTTTCCAATTCCTTCGTGATTCTGGACGAGGGGCAAAACACGACTGTCGGTCAAATGAAGATGTTCCTGACTCGCTTGGGCGAGGGCTCTCAAATGGTGGTCACGGGTGATCCCTCTCAAAACGACATCCCACGTAATGTGCGCAGCGGCCTTCCGGATGCTGTGCAGCGTTTGCGTGGCCAGGAAGGGATCGGCGTCTGCGAATTCTCCCCCGACGATATCGTGCGCCACCCGCTGGTCAGTCGTATCGTGCGGGCCTATCAGCCCCCCGTCCCTGATTCGGACCACGCGGACCATTGATCCATGGGCGTTGAGATCACCTGGACGACTAAGGCTCAGCCCTTGACCGATGCGCAGGTCACGCGCGCCGTCGAGGCTGCCCTTGAGCATGGCGGCCGTTCTGGGGCATCGATCGAAGTGGCCTTCGTGGATGACGCGACCCTGGCGGAATTACACGGGCGCTTCCTGGATGACCATTCCTCGACCGACGTCATGAGTTTTGATCTGGGAGACGAGGGGGGCGGCCCAGCTGGAGAGGTCTATGTGAGCGTGGACCGGGCCGAGGTGGTCGCAGGGCGCCGTGGCCAAAGCTGGGAGCGGGAGTTGACCCTCTATCTGGTCCACGGAGTGCTGCACCTGTGCGGCTTCGATGACCTCGAGGAAGAGGATCGCCCCGCCATGCGCGGGGCCGAAGTAGCGGTGCTCGAAACCCTCGGGTTACCTCCCGATGGCCTCGATCATGGCCTCGGTGGGGACTGATCGGGGGACCTGAGGCCCGGATTTGGCCCTCTGGGCGAGAAAAATCCCAGTCTTTCTCCCGGAGCAGACCGAATTGCGGAAATGGCCGTCGGCGGGGGCTAGACCCGGATTTGCGCCAGTGTCGTGAGGCTCTTGGGGCTTCCTAGGGGGCGCAAGAAGGTGCCCGATCCGGCGAAACCTTGGATTCGGACCTTCAACCGGGTAACCCATAGGTCAGGAGACGTCCCATTCCGGGCAGCCCGGCCCATCCGGGTCGGGGGGAAGTGGGCAAACATTTTGGACAAGACAGTCGAAGCAGCGAGCGGAAACGAGCAGGTGCCAAGCAAGGCCCCGAGCAAAGCAGTCAGTGCTGACCAAGCACGCGCCGCCTTGTGGGCAGCCTATGCAAGTGGCCCCTGTGATGACACGCGCAACGCGCTGGTAGAGGCATACCAGCATTTGGTGGTGGAGATCGTGCGACGCTTTGGGCGTCGTTTGCCCCGCAGCGTGGATCCCGGGGATCTGATGACCGCGGGCAATGTGGGCTTGATTTCAGCTGTGGGGGGCTTTGATCCCGAGCGCGGCGTGCGTTTTGAGTCCTATTGCGAGCTTCGGGTCAAGGGTGCCTTGCTCGACGAGCTGCGCACCCAGGACTGGTTGCCGCGACCCTGGCGCCACCGGGTGGAATTGCGCCGCCGGACCACCGAGCGCCTGCGCAGCGAGCGCGGCCGCGAGCCGGATGACCAGGAGATCGCCCAGGAGATGGGCCTCTCCCAGGCAGATTTCCGTAAGTACTTTGGTACGAGGGTCCCCACCAATCCCACCGGGTCCATGCCCAACGATGATGGCTCGGATGACGCGATGCCCGCGCTGGACGTGGTGCCCGATAAGAGCAGCGAGGGTCCCGGCGAGCGTATCTCGCGGGAAGAGCTGTTGTCCCTAGTGGCTCAGAAGCTCTCCGAACAGGAGTACCGCATTGTCTACCTCAAGTATTGGGAAGAACTGCCCATGCGCGAAATCGGCCAGTTGACGGGACTCTCTGAATCACGCGTGTGCAAGATTCACTCGCGCTTGATCGAGCGCCTGCGCGAACGCTTCCGCGTGGATCAGCCCCTCTGAGGGCGGTCTGCCGCGATTTCCACCCATGGAAAAGAGCCCCCTCGTCTCCGGCCTTGCGATCATTCGCAACGGGGTGAAGCTGGACTACGCGTTCTTGGAATCGATCCGCTCGGCCTTGCCGATTTGCGATGAGTTCATCTGCGTCGTGGGGGAATCAAGCGACGATACCCGGGCACGGATCGCTGCCCTTGACGATCCCAAGATCCGGATCGTGGACACGGATTGGTCCGATCACGTGCAGCCGCGTAAGTGTCTCTTGGCCCAGCAGACCAACATCGGCTTGCACCTTTGCCGCGGGGTTTGGTGCCTCTACATGCAGTCCGCCGAGGTTCTGCACGAGGAGAGCCTGCTGCCCCTGCGTGCGATGATGGAGCAGACCGCCGATGATCCCAAGGTCGAGGCCCTTTTGCTGGAGCGGTTGACTTTTTATGGGGACGGCCAACATGTGCTGCGCGCCTATCCCGAGGCGTTCAAGTATGTGCCGCGCATCATCAAGCCCCACATCGGTGCCCACTCGATCCGCGACGCCATGAGCTTTGCGGTATTTGATGGCTGGTCCACCCGTGGGCGTTACCCGCGGGCCATGGACTCGGGCGAATACCTCTATCGCTATGCGTTGGTCCACACACCCGAGGGGTTGGCAGCGAGAGGCACAGCGGTGCATCATGCCCACGGGGACGCCGGCACAGATCCGGATGCCTTCTACACCCGCGTGCCCCGTGCTTGGGTGGCGGAATTCGCGGGCAGTCACCCAGAGGTGATGGGGGGGCGCTTAGGACGAATTGGGCAGCAGTATGATTCTGCCGATTCTCGCTGCCGCCAAGAGATGAGCATCAAGGAGCGCCTGCGCTTGCTGGAGTCGGCAGCCTACCGCAAGATTGGATTGCCCTCTTGGCGTGGCCAGAGGTTCGACCTACTCGGGAAATTCCGCACCAAGAAAGACCGGCCCTGGTAGATCCCCGTTTGAGTGCCCCGTGATAGAGTGGGGGTATGATTGGTCTCTCACTGCTATTCGTTCTGCCACAGGTTGCTGCGGTCCAGGTAATGCCTCAGCCCCGTCTCGTGGTGATGATTAGCGTTGACCAGTTGCGAGAGGATCAACTCGATCGTTTGGCACCGAAACTGAATGGCGGCCTGCACAGGTTCCTCTCGGAGGGTCGCCGGTTTGTCGGGGCCAAGCTGAATTATTTGACCACGGAAACCGGGCCTGGGCATGTGACCTTGGGCAGCGGCTGCTTACCCGACAAGAGCGGCGTGATTGCGAATCAGTGGATGCTTCGGGGCGTGAAGGGGTGGACCTACTGCGTGGGCGGACCAGCGAGTTTGCTCGGGGTAGATGGACCATTCGCGGGGAGTGGCCGGGATGCCACGAACATCCAACGGCCGACCCTCGGAGAGATCATGGGCCAGCGTTGGCCCGCTGGAAAGGTGATCGCGATTTCGGGCAAGGACCGCGGCGCCATTGGTCTTGGGGGGCGCACCGCAGACGCTTGCCTTTGGTGGGACAAGGGAGGAAGAGGTTGGGTCAGCAGCACGGCTTTTGGCGAGACTCTGCCTCCCTGGGCTGCTGCGGCTTCGAGGGCCTGGGCCCATCAAGCCAATGGCTGGACTTGGAATGTGACCTTCCCCGTGGAATCAGCTCCTCCGGGCACCCGTGGGGACCTGCGAGCCGGTGAAGGGACTTTGCCAGGTGGGGACGGAACCTTGCCCTGGTCTCTGCCCCGGGTCGAAAACCTGGGAGACTCCGCTGCTCGCGCCAAGCTCGCCGGCCGCGTGTATGCGGTGCCCATGCTCGACCACCTCGCCCTGGAGTTGAGTCGGACTGCCCTGCAGCAAGAGGACTTGGGCGTGGATGCTGCGCCGGACCTTCTGTGTCTGTCTCTTTCGAATTGTGATGGCGTGGGCCATCGCTTTGGTCCCAGGAGTGTCGAGGTCACCGACGTGTTACTGCGAGTGGACCGGGGCTTGGGCGTCCTGTTTGATCTGCTCGATCGCCGTTTGGGTAGGGACGGTTGGGTGGCTTGTCTTTCCGCCGATCATGGGATTCCGGATTTGCCCGAGCAGCGTTTGGCCGATGGGTTCTCCGGGCTGCGGGTGTCAAAGGCCGAATTGGCCAAGCTGCGCGGGAAATTGCGCGACTACCTCAAGGAGACCCTTGGCTCGACCAGCGAGCTGACCGTGATTGGTCACTCGGTTTGGATGGACGCCGAGGCGGTGCGTGAAGCCGGTGGCGATCCGGATCAAGTGCGCAAGCAACTGGCGGAATTGGTTCGCGAGCTTGCCCCCTGGGCGGATCTGGTGTTCACCCGGGAGGAGTTGATCGCAGGGGGAGCCAGAGGGATCTTGGGCCTTGCCCAGGCTTCCTACCAGGACTCCACCGCCCCTGACCTGTTGATTCACTCCTTGCCCGGCACCCTTCTGGGTCTGGAAACGGGAACGAGTCATGGCAGTGCCCATGATTATGACCGCAGCGTGCCGCTGATCTTTTTGGGGAGCCCCTTTGCCCCTGGCGAGATCATCCGCGATGCGGGATCCGAAGACGCTGTGCCCACCTTGCTGCGGGCGCTTGGCTGGACGCCGAAGGAGGTTTCCGCCCTGGACCTTGACGGCCAGTCTCTCCTGGATTGAGCCTGCGGGCCATGTGGCCCCATTGCATCGGGCTCAGATGTGTGGGCCCAGATGTGTCGGGGTCCAGATGTGTTGGGGTCCAGATGGACCTAACGCCCCAGGGCTCCGTGCAGATTCAGCAGTTCGTCGATCACTCCGGGGAAGGTGTCGATTTGGAGCATGTTGGCTCCGTCCGAGGG
>CALEMP010000009.1 GCA_937910685.1 uncultured bacterium | reverse complement strand
CATTCACCGTGAACGGCACGGTCACATCGAGACCAGAAAGCGCGTCCAAGCTAATACTCACCGCATGAGTCCCAGCGCCTTCCAGCACGGCCGAACTCGCCAGATCAAACGACAAAAGTGGCGGAAGATCCGCATCCTGCAAGGTTAGAGAGTGTTCAAAAGGCGTACCTAAATCTGCACCGCTCGGCGTCAAAAGAGTGACCACCAAACCTTCGTCCCCTTCGTGGATGCCGTCCGCGGTAGCCACAAGGCTCAAGCTCACACTTGTACTGCCCGCGGGGATGACCAGGGGGCTCAAGGGCGACACCCCATAGTCACTGCCCTCAATCGCAATCCCCGTCAGGTCAAAAGGAACGCTCACATCGTTGCCTTGGATGGCAGAGAGCTCAACCACGAGATCAACGCCCAATCCTCCCTCAAGCAGCACGCTTGGTTGAGACAGGCTAAATGCAACTGTGGGAGTCCCTTGGAAGGAACTTGCACTTACGGGAAAGGCCGAGAGTGCAAAGGCCGCAAGCCAAAACGGCTGCAGACAGGGAAGGAGCGAGTGGCGCATATTAGTACGAGAGCAGCTGACAGGGCTGATCTGAGACACTACTGTGCAAAAATGCCTCGCTGAGTGCCACCACCCTAATCTCAGGATGAGTCACTGAATGAACTGAACGCCTCGGAAACGGGCCGGAGCGGCCCCATGGGTCATTTCTGCCACCTGCATGGGATTACCTTTTCCACAATTAGCAACGCCCCAAAGGTGGAAATGCTCGGCGGAGCAAATCGCGTCACATGAACCCCAAAAGGATGTCGTATTGCCCTGATAGGTCGGCCGCCGAAGAAGACGGCCCAATCGCCCGCCCTGGACCTCGCGGGCCACTTCACAGGTGAACTGGAAATTGACCCGACGCTGGTCGATGGACCAGGTGCGCACGCTGTCCGCAAAGATCGCACCGTCCTCGGTATTGGCGACCATTTCATCGAAACTCATCTTCCCGGGTTGCAGGCTCAGGTTGGTGATGCGCACGATCGGCGGGTCGTACCAGCTTTCCGCTCGGGAACACCCACGGCTCGTGCTTTCATCCACCGCCCCGGCCACTTCGCGGTTGGTTTGGTAACCCTTAAAAACCCCCTCTTTGACAATCGGCCAGGAACCGCTGGGCACACAATCGTCATCCCAACCGCGAGTGTCCAATCCACCGGGCAAGGTCGAATCTGCTTGGAGGTTGACTAAGCTCGAACCGTATTCCAAGTTGCCCAAGTGATTACGGGTAGCAAACGATGCTCCGGCCAAATCAACCTCGTGACCTAAGACCCGGTCCAGTTCGGTCGGGTGTCCCACGGACTCATGAATTTGCAGACAGAGTTGGCTGCCCCCCAGGATCAGTGTGTGCGGCCCTTCGGGGCACAAGGGGGCCGAGCAAAGGTCCGCCGCCTCATCACGCATGCGGCCCCCATTGGCGGGCAGGTCCATAGCCCGCACAACCTCGAAGCCACCGGCCATGAAGTTTCCAGAGAACGATGCGGGATAGGAGCGTCGCTCCACAACCCCATGGGCGCTGGCGGTGGCAGCTAGTCCTCCTCCTGAACGCACAAGTACCTGGTGAAGTTGGGAGCCTTCACTGCTCGCTTGCCATTGCTCTTCCCGTCGCAGGGAGAGATTCACAACACGCGAGACGATCTCGTCACGGCCCTGCATGGACTCATCCGCTTGCTTCATGAGGCCCAGCTTCTCTTCAAGCGACACGGCAAAAGGATCTTCCTCTACGGGGGTGCTCCACTCACCGACTTGCCCCTCCAGGGGAGCAAGCTGAACAGGTTTCGTGCGTAGACGACCGAGATCTCGGCCAGTCTTCACCGCCCGTCGGGCCAAACCCGGAGCGACTTCCGCAAGATCCTTATGGGTACCCGGCGCAGCGGCAAAGCCCCATGCACCATCCTTCAGGACCCGCACGCCCAGACCAAAATCCTCGGGCGCATCGGCGCGCACGAGTGAGCCGTCCTGCATAGTGAGTTCCTCACAGGCCAGCCGTTGGATGCGTGCATCCGCATAGTCTGCTCCTGCGCGAAGAGCTTCTTCCACCGCCAATTGTGCGATTCCTTGCATATCTGTTATCTCTTTAGAGTTCCGTAGCGGAAGTGAATCGAAAGCCGTCAATGCGAAGAGCAGGACAGACTATTTCCCCGTCAAACAGGGCACCAACAATCTCGGGGCGGTTGCCAATCCCGCTCACGCGGGTCAAGGCCTCCACCAGGGACTGGGTGAAGCGCAGGTTGCAAACCGACTCCCCCACTTGCCCACCTTGAATGTGAAAAGTGCCTCCGCGGGTCATGCCTGTCAGGATCATGTCCCGGGGCTCGATCAAGTTGGTGTAGTGGAACTGACTGATCAAAAGACCATTGTCCACCCCACTGATGAGTTGCTCGACGCTTTCCATGCCGGCTCCCATCACTAGGTTTTCGGGGGACGGACCAGAAGAACTCGGCTGGGGTGCCGAGTGGCCGGTGTTCGGTAAGTCCAGCAACTTGGCCCAGCGAGCATCCGTCACCGGCTGACCAAAGGCCCCGTCCTGGATCAGAGGCACGCGGGTTCGAGGGGTTCCTTCCCCATCAAAACGCCAGCCAGGATGGTCGGCAGAGCCCGCATCGTCATGCAGCTGCAATCCATCGGGGAACATGCGCTCGCCAATTCGGCCCACCAGGGGTGAGCGGCGTTCGTGCAGTTCTTGAGCACCGAAGCCCGCGTATCCCAAGAAGAGCATCAGGGACGAAACGGCCAGGGGTTCGAGAACCACCGTATATTCCTGTGCCGGGAGCAACCTGGGATTGCGTCCGCGCCTCCCGCGATCCACAGCCCGGGCGATGACCTGGTCCGCATCAATGCAACCCACATCGCAGTGGGTCTGCTCAGCAACACCACCGTCACCGGTACCGTCCGTTGGGCTGGCGGTCAGGGAAAAGTGCGCTCGGCTCAAGGCACCTTCGGCCACGCGCCCAGCACTATTGACCAGTGTGCGCGAATAGACCGTGGTGCGAGCCAATCCCGCAGGGGCCAGATCGGCCTCGGCGCAACTGGCCATGGCCCGCTCAATCCACTCGGCCTTTTCGCGGAAACTATGATCCTGAGTCGGTCGGTGCGGAGCACTACCGGGAATCTCCACCGCACCTTCGAGGGGCAAGCGTTTGGGGTCGGGAGCCGCAGCACCGGCGAGGGCCATGGCACGGCCCAAGGCCGCGCGGGTTTCACTCTCACCAAAGGTGCCCACCGTGGCGCGCGCCTCCTTCCAACCGGCGTCGCTTTGAAGCCGCACGCGAATGGAAAGGCTGTGCCGTTCCCGATCTCCGTTTTGGCTAGGGCCTTCGGGGGAAAAACGCACGAAGCGGTCCTCTTCCGACTGAAGGGTCACTTCGGTCTCGTCCGCAGGGCTGGCTTTCACCAGGGCTTGACAGACTTCCAGGGCATGATCAGAACTGAGTAAGGTCATTGGATCGGCGGCCCCAGGTCCAGGGGGACCGGGGCACCGGTGAGCCTAAGGCTCTGCCCCCCCCGCTTCAATCCAGGGGTAGGCTACTTTTCGGTTTCAGGGGCGGAAGACCGGTCAACTGACCACGAAATTAACCAGTCGTCCCGGTACCACGATCACCTTGCGCACGGTTGTGCCCTCCAAGCGGTCAGCCACCGCAAGGCGGGCCAAAGCTTCGAGATCCTCCCTGCTGGCATCCTGGGGAGCATCAATGCGCCCTCGCAACTTACCCATCACCTGCACCGCCAACTCAAAGGTATCGCTGCCCAGATAACGCTCATCCACCTCGGGCCAGGGGGCGCTGCCCACGGTTCCAGCCTCATGTCCCAGCCGCTCCCAAAGCTCCTCCGCCAAGTGCGGAGCAAAGGGCGCCAGGGCACATACCACTCGCTCGGCCTGGTCCCGACGGAGACCCGCACGATTCTTGGTGGCGGTGTTGAGCCATTCCATCATTGCCGCCACAGCGGTGTTGAAGTTGAAGTTCTCGAAACTGTCGTTGATCCGGACCAAGCACGGGTTCCAGGCCCGCTCGATCTCCAACGCCTCGCCGGTGGGCTCACCGTCGGTGGCTTGCAAAAGGTCACTGCGCAAGGGCGCATCCCCCTCCTGGTCCACGAACAGACGCCAAAGCCGCTCCAAGAAACGGCGGGCTCCGGGCACATCCCGAGGGTTCCATGGTTTGGAATCCGACAGGGGGCCCATGAACATCTCGTACAGGCGAAAGGTGTCCACTCCGTATTCGTCGCAAACCACATCAGGGTTGACCACGTTCTTGAGGGACTTGCTCATCTTGGCCACCACCTGTTCCAGGGGGGTGCCATCCGCAGTCAGAGTCGCCTTGTTCCCATCCAAGGAAACCTCGTCCGAAGGAATCAAGCGCCCCGTTGGATCCTTGTAGGCAAAGGCTTGCAACATGCCCTGGTTGAATAGGCGCTGGAAGGGTTCAGGCGTCGGTACGAGGCCCTCATCAAAGAGCACCTTATGCCAAAAGCGTGCGTACAACAGGTGGAGCACCGCGTGTTCCGTGCCCCCCACATAGAGGTCCACATTGCCCCAGTACTCCAGGGCTTCCTTCGAAGCAAAGGCATCGGAGTTCTTTGGGTCCATGAAGCGCAGGTAGTACCAGCACGATCCCGCCCAACCGGGCATGGTGTCCGTATCTCGCAGGTACTTTTCGCCGGTTTCTGGGTCGCTCACCTCGACCCAAGAGGGCACCTTCGAAAGGGGCGGCCGACCATCATCGCTGGGTGCAAAGTCGACCATCTCCGGCAACTCAACGGGCAGGTCTTCGTCACGCACTCTTTTGTGGGTGCCGTCCGCCGCGTGCAGGATCGGGAAGGGTTCGCC
Source organism: uncultured bacterium (assembly GCA_937910685.1). Lineage (GTDB taxonomy): Bacteria > Planctomycetota > UBA1135 > UBA1135. Next base: position 18,473 of record CALEMP010000009.1, on the reverse strand, counting down.
CCAGTACCTCTGACGACTAAAGAGCCAATCCCTCAAACGATAGGTCACCTTGGCTTCGCCCACCTGGCGCTGCACCAATTCACCAATCGCTTTCTGCTTGGCATCCTCTGTATTGAGGCCATTCCAGAGGGGCGAGTTCACCGCGACCCCAGCACCAGTCCAACATCCCTCGGGGCTAGAGCCATCCTTAGGCGCCACCACGGGCAAAATCGGCAGCCCGAAGCGTGTGGCGTATTCGTGGTCCCGATCATCATGGGCGGGCACACACATAATCGCGCCGGTCCCGTAGCCCATGAGCACATAGTCCGCCACATGAATCGCAATGCGCGCGGCGGGATCCGCTGGATCCATGAGGGGGTTCAGTCCAAAGGCCCCTGTGGCCACACCCGTCTTTTCCTTGGCCAGATCCGTGCGGTCCAGCTCGGACTTAGTGGAAACGGCGGTGCGGTAGGCCCTGATTTCCTCCATTTGTTCTGGAGTGCTGATCTGATCCACCAAGGGGTGCTCAGGCGCCAAAACCATGAATGTGGCCCCATAGACCGTGTCCGGCCGGGTGGTGAACACGCGAATCGTCGCGTCGTGGCCCGCCACCTGGAACTGGATCTCGGCCCCTTCGGAACGACCGATCCACTCGGTCTGCATGGCCTTCACCGAACTGGGCCAATCCACAAGCTCCAAGTCCTCGATCAGACGGTCCCCGTAAGCGGTGATCTTGAGCATCCACTGGCGCAGGGGCCGGCGAACACAGGGGTGATCGCCCCGCTCGGAGCGGCCACTGATCACCTCTTCATTGGAGAGCACCGTTCTTAGATTCTCGCACCACCAAACCGGAACTTCGGTCTGATAGGCCAACCCCCGGTCATAGAGGCGAGCGAAAATCCACTGGGTCCAGCGGTAGTAGTCCGGGGTGCAGGTGGCGAACTCACGGTCCCAATCGTAGCTCAGCCCGATGTTCTGCATCTGGGACCGGAACGTGGAGATATTCTTGTCGGTGGTTGCCGAAGGATGTTGTCCGGTTTGGATCGCGTACTGCTCAGCGGGCAAACCGAAGGCGTCGTACCCCATGGGGTGCAGCACGTTGAATCCCTGCATGCGTTTCTTGCGCGCAATGATGTCCGTGCCGATGTAGCCAATGGGGTGGCCCACGTGCAGACCAGCACCGGAGGGATAGGGGAACATGTCCAGCACGTAGTACTTGGGCTTAGATGCGTCAAATTCCGCATCACCCGGCCCGGCAGTACGGAAAGTCTTGTTCTTGAGCCAATGGGCCTGCCAATTGGATTCGAAGCTCTTGGGGTCGTAGGACTGGGTCACGGGACTGTGGGGGCTGTTTTTTTAGGGTGGGCGGAAGGATGGGCCCGTGCGGAATCGGGCGACTCGGGACGGTCCTCGCCCCGGAACGATCCAGGACCAAAAGCACGGGGAAAGGGCCCTGAAACCGCAGCTAAACGGGACCCCGCTTGGCTCCTAGACAGCGATATGGTTGCTCCCTACTGCCAAGCCGGGGGCACAGGGTAGTCCCCGGCCCCCATCGATAGGCCTGCGGGTTGCGGTTTTTTGCCGCTGCTGCTTGACGAGAGGCCTCCAAATCACCATCCTCTTCGCCTCAAGTCGCCTTTGACAGGGGCGCAACCATTGAAAGGTGGAGTGGATCCCCAGCGCATGCTGGGCCACCACCACCCACAAATGGGGCATTAGCTCAGTTGGTAGAGCGCTTGAATGGCATTCAAGAGGTCAACGGTTCGACCCCGTTATGCTCCACCACCCAATCAGGGGGTCGCCAACGCGACCCCCTGTTCTATTGGGGGCCCATCATTCAGGGGCGACTTGCTCGTCCCGAACGAACAACACCAACCTGCGCCCAGCGAATAATCCGTGCGTGATCCCAGAAGGGCTGGCGCTTTGTTGGAACCGGCCCCTATCCAACCGGTGGTCTTTGCTCCTAAAAATACTTAGGGGTGGGGCCATGAACCTGCCAAAATCCTAGGGCATCAGCCCCGAGGCCACTGCCATGACAAATCTAACTCACGCAGACCGTATCGCTAAGCTCGAGGCCATGAGAGCCGCGGGCAAGGACCCCTATCCCGCCCGGGGCCTCGCCGATGCAACGCCCCTAGCGGAGCTTTCTACCGCTGCCGGCAGTCCCGAGGAACCTGGCCCCCTGCTGGGGAAAAGGGTCGCCGCCGCCGGACGGCTTTTGGGCCTGCGGGATTTCGGCAAGCTGGTATTTGCTCCCCTGCGGGATCGCACGGGCCGATTGCAGTTAGGTCTCAAGCGCAACGATCTTGAAGAATGGTGGCCCGAGCGCAAGTGGCTCGACGGTGGCGACTTGATCGGCGTGCGCGGCATACTAGGGCATACCCAAAAGGGCGAGCCCACGATCTGGGTAGACGAAGTTCACCACTTGGCCAAAGCCCTCGCTCCGCCCCCTGAAAAGTGGCACGGGATGTCCGACACGGAAGCCCGATATCGTCGGCGATACGTGGACCTTTGGGCCAATCCCGATGTTCTCGCGGTCTTCATCGCCCGGGGGAAAATCCTGTCCACCCTGAGACGCACCCTAGAAGATCAAGGCTACATCGAGGTCGAAACCCCCACCCTGCACCCGATCGCCGGTGGCGCCGCTGCAAGGCCGTTCGTGACCCACCACAATGCCCTGGGATCAGACCTCTATCTGCGGATCGCACCAGAGCTCTACCTCAAGCGTTTGATCGTCGGGGGCATGGAGCGCGTCTTTGAACTCAGCCGGAACTTCCGCAATGAGGGCGTGTCCACGCGCCACAACCCCGAGTTCACCATGCTTGAGCTCTACGAAGCTCAGGGTGATTACCTGCGCATGATGGAGGTCACTGAACAGCTCTTCGAAAACTGCGCCCTTGCGGTCAACGGCACCACCGAGGTCACCTTCCGGGGCAAACCCTTCAACCTCAAAGCGCCCTTCGCGCGGGCACGCTACGCTGACCTTTTCAAGAGCGCCAATGGCTGCGAATTCGACGACGAGGCAGCAGTTCGGGCACGCGCTAAGGAGCTCAAGATCGAGGATCACGGGGACTACTGGAAGCTGATGAACGACGTATTTGAGGACACGGTGGAGGACGGACTCGAGGGCCCGATCTTTGTCACCGATTATCCTCTTCCGATTTGCCCCTTGGCAAAATGCAGCCCCAGCGACGAGCGTTTCGCGGAGCGCTTCGAGGTGTTCATCGACGGCATGGAGTTAGGCAACGCATTCAGCGAACTCAACGACCCGGCCGAGCAAGAACGCCGCTTCACAGAGCAAGTCGCATCCAAGGACCCGGAAACCCCGGGCGAAGTGGACATCGACTATGTGCAAGCCCTCGAATACGGCATGCCCCCCACGGGAGGTCTCGGTATCGGGGTCGACCGCTTGGTGATGGTCATCACCGGTCAAGATTCCATCCGTGACGTGCTCCTCTTCCCCGCCATGCGCTCCCAAGAGAAAACCGAAGCCCAACCCCAAGAGGCCTAGTCGCCCCCGCTCGTGTACCAAACCTTCCTCAGCTTCCGCTATCTACGGGCACGGCCGATCAGTTGGATCGGCGTGGCGGGCATATTCGTAGCGGTTGCGGCCCTGATCCTGATCCTCTCGATCATGTCCGGGTTCTTGGCTGAGACACGCAGTCACCTGCGCGGATCCCTCAGCGACCTCTTGATCCAGCCCCACCTGGATCGAAACTTGATGCACGAGGGCCGGAGTATTCTGCCCAAACGCGACGTGCCCGGGATTTTGGAAGTGATCCTGGCCGACCCACTTGTTGAGGGTGCCAGCGCCCACTACACCTGGTACGGAATGCTCGCCGCCGCCGGCCGAGAACGCATGCAAAGCGATGTCACCTTTGGAGACTTGGCACTGGTCAAGTTGGTGGGCATCGATCCAACAGAGGAGGGCACGGTTTCCAGCCTGCGCGAGGACCTCGTCCGGGACTCACTGATCTCTGACGAACAGGTGGCCGACCCGGATGACCCGTTTGGCCCTATTCCCGGTTACGAGCCCGATGGAAGGCCCCTGGACAAGGTCTTAATCGGGGAGCAGCTGGCCCGTTTCTGGGGCCTACGCCGGGGTAGAACCCTCGAGTTGGTCACCGCCGTCCTGGACCCGGAAACCGGCAGTCCGCGGGAAGCGGTGTCCCGATCCTTTGTGGTGGCGGGCACCTTTCGCTCGAAGAACAATGAGTTCGACCTGTCCACCCTCTACCTGCCCCGGTCCGTCATGGCCGACTGGTTTGGCTCGGGGCGCGGGTTCACCGATGTGGCGGTGCGGCTTAAGGACTATGAGGGCACCAAAACAGAAGCCCAAAAAAGCCTCGCCAACAAGCTGCACGAGGCTGGCTACCTGCACGACCCTGAAATCACCGGCGGGTCAGAAATTCGCACCTGGGAGGATTTCCAGCGTTCCATGTTGGCGGCCATCGAAAACGAAAAGGGCCTGCTTGGAATCATGCTCAGCCTCGTCCTGCTGGTGGCTGCGTTCTCCGTTTTCGCCATCCTGTCCATGCTCGTCCAAGAGAAACGCCGGGACATCGGCGTGCTCTGCGCCCTCGGGGCGACCCAATGGGGAGTGATGGGTACGTTCTTGATGATCGGCCTTTGGGAAGCCCTGCTGGGGACCTTGCTGGGCCTGGCCGCCGGCATTTGGTCTTCCCTGAACATCAACGCCATCGAGCAAGCCCTCTCCAACACGTTTGGCTTCCAGATATTCAACCGCGAAGCCTACGCCTTTGACCACATCCCCACGGTCATCGAAGGCAGTGGCGTGGCCGCCATCGTCATCGGCGCCTTTGCAGCCAGCCTCATAGCCGCCGCGCTTCCCGCCTGGCGCGCCGCGCGCCTCAACCCAGTGGAGGGCCTACGCCATGAGTGAAACCAACTCGCCGATCCTGAGCGTGCGTAACGTACGCCGGGCCTTCAAAGCAGGGGAACGAAACCTCGAAGTGCTGCACGGGGTTAATCTCGACGTAGCGCCGCGGGAACGTCTATGCCTAATGGGATCATCCGGAGCCGGCAAGACCACTCTCTTGAACATCATCGGTCTGCTGGACCGACCAGACGAGGGCCAAGTCATCCTCAAGGGCCAGGACGCATGGGCCCTGCCCAATTCCGGCCGCGCCGGCCTGCGCAACCACACCCTGGGTTTCGTTTTCCAGTTCTATCACCTGTTGCCTGAACTCAACGCCCTCGAAAACACCACCCTCCCCGCACGCCTCGCCGGGGCCCGAGGCGCCAGACTGCGTGAATTCCGCGAGAAAGCCGAGAAGTCCCTCATCGCATTTGGCCTTGGGGAACGACTTACCCATCGCCCCGGCAAGTTGTCCGGGGGCGAACAGCAACGGGTCGCCATCGCCAGGGCTCTGCTCATGGACCCGCCCCTTTTGATTGCTGACGAACCCACAGGTAACCTGGATCGGACCACCGGAGATCGCGTCTTGAACCTGCTATTCGAAGAGCAGCAGAAGCGTGATTTCGCCTTGCTGCTGGTGACCCATGATCAGCGGCTGGCCCAGCGCTGCGAGCGCGTGGTGCACATGGAAGACGGACTGATTCAGGCTGATTCGGTCACGCCCATCCCTCACTAGTCTTCGTCGCCGCCGCCGCCAGGATGAAAGTCCAACTTATCAAGCGGCATACATACCGAGCTCACCACATTGCCCGAGTGTCCGGCAACGCGCTTCATGAACCTCAAGCACAAGCAGGCTGCAGCTCGGTTGCGCGAAGAATCTTCCAACCAGGTGCTGATTTGAGTTTCACAGGCCCTGCGCACATCCTGCTCGTCCAGCAAGAATTTGCGGGCTGCATCCTCGTCCTGGGAATCAAACACGCTCGCTGCCCTGAGCAGTAACTCGGAAGTTTCAGCAGCCCGAAGGCGGATGTTCTCGCGCTCTTCGTCACTGAGCCCTGAGCTGTGCACTGCAAGATCCAAGAGATTCTTGGCGTAGTCTCCAATGCGCTCCGCATCCTTGCCGATGCTCATGAGCACGAGGGCCATGGGGAAAGCATTGGGCCCATGGACCGTGGCATGCACAACCAGTTCCCGGCGCAAAGCCATTTCGTTCTGGTTGATGCGGCGGTCGGTTTTGAACACATCCTCGCGAACATCAGCGGGATCGCTACCGGTCAGGATCACGGTCATCGCCGAATCAAAGGCGTGGCGGCCATCTGCAAGCATCTCTTGAAAGCGCCGCCGCATGGGGGCAGCACCGTCCGGGTCACGCATATTTTTTAGCCAGTCGCTCATACTCAGTTCTTTCGTTGCTAGGTCAGGTTTTTTCTTAGTGGAACACTAGGTACCCAACTAAGGGTAACAAAATGAAGACTCCCACAACGTAGAACACGACCCAAAGCACATTGCGTTGGGCCCTCACCGCCAAAAGGCGGGCTAAGCGCAGGGGAATGCGGCGTACCGCGGGAATTGGATAGAGGATGCACACTCCTATCAAATTGAACAAGGTATGCACCAAGGCGATGGTTAGCCCCGCTTGATTGTCAGCAGCAAGAGACGCCAAAAGCGCGGTTACGGTGGTGCCAATATTCGCCCCCATCATGATCGGGAAGGCATTGCGCAAAGTCAGGACCCCCGCAGCGCACATGGGCACCAGCAGGGAAGTTGTGATGGATGAGGACTGCACCGCGATGGTCATCAAGGTTCCCACCAGAATGCCCAAGAACCCGGACTTGCCCAGAACACGGTTCAACGCGAGTTCCAAGGGCCCCGAGATCAAGACCCGCATGTTGCGCGTGATGTAGATCAAGCAAACCGCGATCAGTGCCAGAGCAATGCCCACTAGGACAATGGACAGGGCTCCACCTTGAAGGCCGAAGCTCGTAAAAAGCTCCAGGATCGGCTTTTCGCCCGCCTTGACCGCTGCCTTGATGGGGCTCTTGTATTCGGAACCCGAGCTACCTTGAAAAAAACCAGAAAGGACGGTGGCGGACTTCTCCAAAAAGCCCGTCATCAGTTCCAGAGGAAGCAACGTGAGAACCAGGAGCAGGTTGAAGAAGTCGTGCACTGTGGCCGCTGCGAAGGCACGCCGGAATGCGCCGCCCTGACGCACATGACCAATGGAGACGATGGTGCTGGTGATCGTGGTGCCAAGGTTCGCCCCCATGATCATGGGCACAGCGGCCTTGAGCGGCAATGCGGTGCCCCCAGATTGGCCCACGAGGCCAACGATGGTCGCGGTTGTGGTACTCGAACTCTGAACCAATACAGTGGCCAGTACACCCACGGCTACTCCGGCGAATGGGTTGGCTACTCCCGAGAAAAGGTCCGTTGCCGCATCAGCACCGAGCACTTTGACCGCCGAACCCATCAGGCGAATCGACACCAGGAAGAGGTAAACCAACCCCACGACAGCACCCATGCGCAGGAACTTCTGGGAAGTGGGGACACCTAGGGGACCCGGATTTAGATCGACGTTCGACATGCTCTTGGCGGACTATTGAAGAACAACCGCCCCATGTCAATGATCGTCGGGAGAATCGCTTTCTTCGGAAAGGGAGGCCTTCCAACCTAGGCGGTCCCGAAGCCTCCGCCAGGGGTCCAAGCCCCCTGGGGCCAGGAGCGGATAGGTCAAGGGATGGCGCTCGATGCTGGCAGATTCCCCCACGGCTAGGTCCTGGGCAGGCTGTCCGTCCACCGACACAGCCACGGGCTCCCGGGCGGTCAGTACCCCAAGGCTCAGGGTGGCGTCTGGGCGCATCACCAGAGGCCGATGGGCCAGGGCATGGGCACTGATGGGCGTCACCACCACAGCCTGCATGGAGGGGGCCAGAATGGGCCCCCCAGCCCCTAGAGAGTAGGCCGTCGACCCAGAGGGGGTCGCGAAAATGAGGCCGTCTGCATGGTAATCCGAGACCCGCACCCCATCCGCTTCCAGGCGCAGGGCCACCATGGACCCGGCGGATTGACGTGAGAAAACCACGTCGTTCAGGGCCAGGGCTTGGCGGCCATCGGGCATGGTCAGGCAGATGCGCATGCGCGGCTCTAGGGTCGCCCGGCCCTCCAGCACATCCACAATGCTCGCTTCCCACTGATGGGCTTGGACGGGCGCGAGGTACCCCACTCTGCCAAAATTGATCCCCAAGATTGGCACGGGCATCTGGGCGAAAGCGCGAGCTGCGGAAAGAACCGTTCCATCCCCGCCGAGCACAACACAAAGATCAGCCGGCGGACCCGTGGCCTCTACAGATCCGGTTTCGAGGGCCGTGCAATAGGTTCGGGCGTCCTCAACCAACTCCACATCCAAATTTCGGTCCCGTAGAAACCCCTCGATCTCCTGGGCCTGCCGAAGGGCTGAGGTCCGGGTCACGTCACTCAGAATCAGCACCCGTTGAACAGGAGAACTAAATGGTCCGGGTCGGGGTCCCGATCGATGATCGGGCTCGATGGTCATTTGACTCGGCTCCCGCCCAAGAGCGCCCGCACCTGCCGGACCAAACCGGCTCCATCGAGCCCCACCTGACGCAGCTGTTCTTCGGGGGTCGTGGCATGGTCGAGGTAGCGATCAGGCAATCCCAAGATCCGCACCCGGGCAAGCCCATCGCCCTCGGGCAAACGAGAAGCCACTTCCAACACCGCAGAGCCAAAGCCCCCCATGCGCTGGTGTGCTTCGATTGTAATCACGTTGCGGAACGCGCGTAGATGGGCCGCCAGCAACTCTTCGTCCAAGGGCTTGACGAAACGGGCGTCGATCACCGCCACCTGAACACCTTCTTTGGCCATCACTTCTGCCGCCGCGAGAGCCTCACTCACCAGGTGACCCAGAGCCCAGATAGCTACGCCACCGGGCTCGCCCTCCCGCAGGACCTCGGCCTTACCCGGTTCCATGGGACGTCGCTCAGCTTCGGGCAATGTCTCTTGCGCCGGACAGTTGGCCCGGGGAAAACGCATGGCCCCAGGGGCATCCCTCGCCACCAAACCCTCCAGCATGCGCCGGGTATCGGTGGCATCTCGGGGGGAACCAATCACCATGTTCGGCAGGGTCCGCAAGTAGGCCAAATCGAACACACCGTTGTGAGTTGCGCCATCTTGGCCCACGGGGCCCGCCCGGTCGAGGGCGAGGACCACCGGCAGATTCTGCAGGGCTACTTCCTGGAAGACCTGGTCGTAGCCGCGCTGGAGAAAGGTCGAGTAAATCGCCGCAACCGGGCGCAAACCAGCTTTTGCCAATCCCGCGCAGAATCCAATCGCGTGCTGTTCGGTGATGCCCGTGTCATGAAAGCGCGAGGGAAAGCGCTCGGAAAATTCGCTTAGACCAGTACCGCCCACCATTGCGGCGGTGACTGCGTGCACGCGCAAATCGCGCTCTGCAAGACGGTTCAATGCATCCCCGAAGGCCTTGGTGAAAGGCACTCCCTGGGGTGCACTTGGCACCACTTCGGACTTGGAGCCCTCCACCTTTCGTGGCTTGACCGCATGCACACGCTCCGGGTGCCTGGGACCATCGGGGTGTCCCTTACCCTTCTCCGTAAGAACGTGTAAGACCACCACGCCCTCCAAGTTGCGCACCCGCCGCAGAGTCTCCACGAGACCTTCCACATCGTGTCCGTCCACCGGGCCCACATAGCGCACGCCCAACTCTTCGAACACGTGGCCCGGCACCACCATGTGGCGCATGACCTCTCCAAGGTCGTCCAGGGTCTTGTCCAGTTTTGGTCCAATCACCGGCATGGCGTGGATCAACTTTTTGGTCTCATGCCCCGCCCGCTGCACAAAGCGCATGGAACGAATGCGGGTGAGATAACGCGAGAGCGCGCCCACAGATTGACTGATGGACCACTCGTTGTCGTTCAGAATCACCAACATACGCGCCCCGAGAGCGCCCGCATGATTGAGGGCTTCAAAAGCCACTCCGGCACCTAGGGCGGCATCGCCGATCATGCTCACCACATGGGGCGGGACTTTTTCCCGTCCAGCCGCGACCGCCATGCCAAGGCCCAAGCTGATCGAGGTCCCCGCGTGCCCCGTGTGAAACAAGTCATACTCGCTCTCGTGGGGATTGGTGAAGCCACACATACCACCTGTGCGGCGCAGGTTCTTGAAACCCTCCCGGCGACCGGTAAGCAATTTGTGGGGATAGCTTTGATGGCTCACATCAAAAATAATCCGGTCACGCTTGAAGTTGTAGACATGGTGCAGGGCCACGGTCAGCTCCACCACACCCAGATTCGAGCCCAAGTGCCCCCCGGATTTCTGCACGCTTTCCAAGAGAAACGCGCGCACTTCGGCGGAAAGAGTTCCCAGTTGTTCTGCACCCAAGGCGCGCACGTCTTCGGGCCCGGAAATCTGGTCCAGAAGGGGATAAGTGGTAGGGGTGTCAGTCATCGCATTACCGGCTAGGCCGAGTAGTGGGCAGTCTAGCGGGACGGTAGGTAAGCTGCAAACCTGACCCTCCCAGAGGCTCCTCCCGTCTCATCCCGAGCGTCGGGCGATCCACCCGGGAAGAGCCCCCAGGATGCCCTTTTCGCCCTCCAGCTGGGCCACCAAGTCCGCGACCCGAGCCCGGGCCCCAGCGACACCCAAGAGAGCCACGATGGTGGCCTTGCCAGCGGCCTGATCCTTGCCAGGAGTCTTGCCCAGGTCCGACTGGGAGGCGGTCACATCCAACAGATCGTCCGCGTATTGAAAGAGCAACCCAAGGTTCAAGCCATAGGCCCGACAGCGCGCTCGCTGATCGGGATCTGCACCCGCCGCAATGGCTCCCAGTTCTGCGGCTGCTCCCAAGAGGGCTCCGGTTTTGGCCTGGTGAATCGCGGACACCGCCGCCTCGTCCACGTCCTTGCCCTCGGCAGCCAAGTCCAGGGCTTGTCCCCCGACCATGCCGACCATACCCGCCGCCCGGGCCAAGACCGAAACCATGGTCCCAGCGCAGGGCCTGTCTTGAGAAGCCAACACCTCAAAAGCCAGCGCCTGAAGCCCATCCCCCACCAAAACCCCCAAGGCCTCCCCGTGAACCACATGGGTGGTGGGCTTGCCCCGGCGCAAATCGTCGTCGTCCATGCAGGGTAAATCGTCGTGCACCAGACTGTAGGTGTGGATCAACTCGATGGCGGCAGAGGGCGCCCAGGTCCGTTCCGCCAAGTCTTCCGCATCACCAAGGAAGGACGCGGCAAACCAATGGACCAGGGCGGGCCGCAAGCGTTTGCCCCCCGCATCGATGGGATAGCGCGCCGCCGCCAACATTTGGGGCGGAGCCTCCTGGACCAGATTCAAGGCCCGCTCCAGAGCGCGGTCCATGGTGGGGCGCAACTCAGCCAGGGCGCGGCCAGGATCGATCAAATCAGGCATCCCTATTAGCCGAGTCAGCGCCGAGCTCTTCCACCTTCTGGCGGTAGCCTTCCAGTTGATTGCGAGCGCTGCGCAGGAGTTTGACCCCCTCGCCATAGCGCGAAAGGCTGTCCTCGAGGGTCAATTCGCCACCCTCCAACTCGGCCACGAGTTCTTCCAAACGGGCAAGGCGTTCATCGAAAGCCGGCTCATCCGGAGATTCCTCCTTCGTGGAGGACTTTTTCTTGGGGGTGGCTGCCATGCAAGACACTATACCCACTAGAGATCCCCATCCAAGCACTTCACCCAAGAGGGCTGTGCCTGGAGCCCATCGCGCGCCCCACCTCTCCCACCTCACCCTCATGCCTGCCCCACCCTTTCAAGTTCGCACCACCACCTGGGCTTGCTCGGTCTGCGGCGCCGACACCCCACGGGCCTACCGCATGGGGATGTACGCCATCGGCGAAACCCGGTTCAACCTGGTGCGCTGCCGGGACTGTGGGCTGGTCTATGTGAACCCGCGCCCCGCTGAGGCAACCCTCGGGGCCATGTACGACGACGAGTCGTACTACACCGATGGTTATAACCTAGGTGTCGAGGACCAGAATTACTTTGAGCGAAAGGACGAGTTGATCGCCTTGGCGGGGGTCGCCTGGGAGCGCATCGAAGAGGAAACCGAAGGTCAAGGGCGTGCATTGGAATTGGGCAGCGCGGGAGGGTTTTTCCTAGAAGCCGCCCGCCGCCGGGGTTGGGATGTGTCGGGCGTCGAGCTCTCGCCACCCGCCGTACGCTACTGCAAGGGCGAATTCGAATTCCCCGTCTTCGAGGGCTGGTTGGAAGACGCACCTTATGAACCACAGTCCTTTGACTTAGCCATCGCGGACAACGTGCTCGAACACACCACTGACCCACGGGCCACCCTGCGTCAATTGCGGTCCCTGATCAGACCCGGCGGGCATGTGTTGGTGATCGTGCCGACCTATGTGAACTCGGGCTTCTTTCGCCTGATGAACCTGGCCCAGCGCTTCCTGCCCCGCAAGTTGCTCGGGCCCAAACTCTGCGGCATGCTCAAGTTCGACGACTCGGACGGGGGCTACCCCTACCACATCCTAGAGTTCAATCGCGCAAACCTGGTAGCACTGACCAAGAGTGCAGGATTCGAAGTGCTGAGCGTAGAAGGATCCTTGCCCAGGCCCGCCCACCTGTTCAAGGCCAAAGACCTTTCCCTAGTGAATCACCTATGGAAGGGCATATTCATCCTGCTCGATCATCTGATGGGCCTCCGACTGGCCCCCGCAGCGCGCATCCGCCTGCTCGCCAAGCGACCCGTTCACTCGACGGAATAACCGGTCGCGCACACGCCCCGGTCAAAAACCCGCTCGCCCGTGGCCGCATCCAAGAGAATCATCTCGGCACTCAAGAGCTCGGTCGCCGCATTGCCATCACTTCGCCGCCGGGGCACCAAGCCCATAGGTGGGTCGAAGGGTTTCCCCTCCGAATCCGCCATCAGGAGAGCCTTACCCCGGGGAATGGGAGGCGCGTCTGGGTCAGCCTTTTCCACCAGCACCAAACCGGATTCAGGGCTCAATTGGATGCCGCCCAAGCGGTCCACTTTGACTTTGGTGTAAGCCACACTCTGCCCCCGGGGGTCCTGGGCACGAGGGCGCATCCAAGCGAGATAGTCCCCTATGGGAACCCGGTGCTCGGAGTTCCAAAGGATCCAATCCCCCTCACGCAAGTCCAAGGACATGTCGATACGGCCGTGAACCCCATAGAGCGTCAGGAGGTGCGGGCCGCGACTGCTCCACTCCGGCGTCAAGTTCACCTCCAGTTCAACTGCAGGATGGACGGTCAAATTGAAAGAACACGAACTCGTCGCCTCAACCTGAACCCCCACGGAAGTCTCGCCTTCCAGCATGGCGGTGGCGGGTGCCACAACCCGCACGTCCCAAACGCCCTGGGGAAGACCATTGAGAAGCAAGGGCCCCAGCTGGGGCAAGGGGAATTCCAAGAGCAACTGAGCCTTGGCCATGGAGAAGCGCAGGGGGACAGTCACTTCGACACCAATCGACGGATCAAACTCTCCCCCCGGCCATTTCAGATCCGCGTCGATGCGGAGTTGTGTCTTTGCACCCGTGATGCCCGGGAAATGACCCAGCCAAGCGACCCCCTGATCCTCCACCTGTAAATCCTCCACAACCTGCAGGGCCACGCTTCCGTCGTTGGCTTCAGCACAAATGGCCAATACCCCAGCGCCCCGATTCAATCCCTCAAACTGGGCACCTCCCTGGGTCAGCTCTTTTCGCTGGGACTGGCCAAGATCCGCAAGAACAGCCCAGCCCGACGACGGCTGCGGTGCCCAAAGGATTGCACTGCCGGGGCTTGGGGCGGCCACGACCCAGGGCTTTCCCGTGAATTCATTCCGCGGGGGCAAGACCCCAGAAGTCTGTCCCTGCAAATGACCATGGGCGGCATCCAGAGGAGTCCAGACCAGAGACTGACCACATGACCAGTCCTTCACACCGGGGGGCACGAGCCAAGCACTTGCTCCGGATGGCACGGGCAGGTTGGACTGCCACAACAGTCCTCCGGACGAATCAGGAGCCAAGGCCTCCTGGGCCGCACGCTGAACATCTTCCTTGTCGAGGTGATCGAACCGTCCGGGCCAGCGTTCCTGCAACGCCAGGGCTAAGCTCTCGGCGGATGGGTCAGCGGCAAACTCGTGGGGCTCCGGAGCCAAATCCAACAGGAATCCCTCTGGGCAAGGATTGCAGATCGAAAGCCACTGGGCGCTGCTCGGCTCCACTGCCTGGGCCGACTGATCGCCTTGGGGCACAAGGGTCACCGCCTGGTCCTGCCCCACGCACAAGCTGGACAGGTATCCGGGAGCGCTGCACAGACTCCACTCTCGTCCCAAGGAATCCCGCAGGAAGTGACTGGATTCCCCCCCCGCAATGGTTTGGCCCGCGGGCCCCACCAGGCTTGGACCAGGAGGGTGACAGGCCATGATCCCAAGCAACACAAGAGACCACTTCACGGTGATTCATCCTCGATAAAACCCTGCAATTCCGGCGGCACCAGCTTGAATGCCAGATGGAATTGCGTCCTGCTCACTCGGCGGCACTCGGCTCCGAACGCGGCGGCCACCACTCCCTGCGCATCCACTTGCACAATCCGATCCATCGTCAGGGTGGGCCAAACCAATTCCGTCCGGTTGTCCACCAGGCCGATGCCGATGCCCTCTAGTAGGGAACGCCTATAGGTGCCTATTTGCCCGTTAAAGAGGCGCTTCAGGACTTCCACTTCGGGTTCATATTCACGCGCCATCAAGCGTCCCATAAAAATCCCGAGGGATCGTCCCGCCGCGGCGCGTAGTTCATCCGCATCTTGTCCTTCGCCGAAATCAGCCCCGTGAAGGGCCGCGGCCACCTCCGCTGCCCGGTTCACCAGGTGCGGCACCCGGCGCGTTAGTGGTTCATAGGCTTGCTTCCAACAGGCCCCTTCCACAAGGTGCACGACCCGGGCATCACCACCCTGTGCAATGCGCACCAGCATGTCACGGATCGCACCCGCCTCGTTCCCTTTATACCCGGCCAGGGTGCGCAAGCCAGCGCCCGCTCCCCGGCACCAGTCCATTTGATATTCCTGCGGAACTCCCTTCAAGAGGACTTCCAGGTCCAATCGCGGAGCATTCTTGGGCAAAGCTTTGAACCTCTCCCGCTCCTCCGAATCCACTTGCCCGTCCCCATTGGCATCCCCCATCATGGACAACTGGGCGTGATAAAAGCCAAGGCCCCGGTGCATACGCCGCGCGTCCAAATCCGGCAACTCGTTGGCCCAATCGATGGCCTCACTCCGGGACACACCACTGCTGTGCATCACAAAGGCCCGTGCATGCTGCACGAAACTAAAACCTTCATAGTGCCAGCCGACGCTGGTGAATTGCCCCCCCGCGGGCACTTCGCGCAGGGGCTGCAGCCCCAACAGGCCCATTACCGCCACTAAGGCGAGGCCCAACGTAGCCCGCAGGTTCCAGCCAGGCCGCACCAAGAGAGCGACAGCCATCACCGACAACAAGTAGAAGTGTGGCAAGAAGTAGCGATAGCCACCTACTTCGAGGGGGTAAGCATGCTTGCCGTTGGCCAGGTTCGAAAGAGCGAAAGCCAAGGCGGCGAGCGGTGTCCAAAAAACCAGGGGCAGTAATTTCAGGTGTCCGTAAACCACGCTGCCCTCCTGCTGGCTCCGGGCACCTATCAGGCCTCGCAGGTGCCGCGTCCCGTGACGGAACAGGGGCACGCCCAGCACCAAAAAGCAAACCAGCCATAGGGCCAACAAGAACCAGCCGAGGGCTGGGTGTGTATCCCCATGAAAAGGGGCCTGCTGCATGTCCTCGGTCAAGAAAGTCCAAAAGCGGCTGCCCAAACCAGCGCCGCCGCCTTTCGATTCCTCCGTAAATTTCGCCGTCAGAAAATGCAATCCACGGGGCGACACATACAAGTTCATGAAAATCAGGGGAGCCAGCCCAAGGGCAAAGCCCGGCCCCGCAAAACGCAAATCGCGCAGGGAACCGCGAAACCCACGTACCATCACGTGTAAACCAACCATACATCCCACGGGAATCACTGCTGCCAAAATCACAAACAGATTGACCCCCGCAGCCAAGCCCATCAGGAATAACTTGCGCGGCGTGCACCCAGCACGATGAGCCGCATCAAATGCCCATAGGGTGAGCACCATGTACAGCAGGTTCTCGAAATGGTTGCCCGTCCCAATCAGCGAGTACTTTTGCAGTAACTCGGTTGGGCCCATTGCGAGCAAGAAAGCGGCGGCCAGGGCGGCCCGCTCGCCAAGCAAGCCCCGCACCCAGAAGAAACCACAAATCAATAACAGGAACCCCAGAAGGAGGGGCACCATCTTGTAGGCCATGTAGCTTGGGCCAAGTACCTCGAAGAAGGGCACCGCCAAGAACCCATTGATCAGGGAACCGCCGGAATTGTCGTAGTGAAGGCCAATGGGTTGGTCGAGGCCCAGCTGGAAGATCCGTCCGAGCACCCCAGGGGGGTAGAGTTCGTACATGGGAAAGACCAAGTGATCAAAAGCACCCAATAACCAGTGGATGCGAATCCCCAGGTAGAGCACGCACGTGGCGAGGAGCAGGGCCCATGAGCTGCGCTTCATCATCGCAATCCTACCTCCCGGACATTGAAATCCATGCGGGGATTCCAGGGATGTTGGCTGCCGGGCCTCTGTTCCAAGGGCAACTGGGGGTCCCACGGCTTGGCGCTCCAGATTTTAACCGGGATCCGCCATTCCCTATGGATCCATAGGGTGTGCATGGGTGCTCTGGGCCGATGGAGAATAGACTGGACATCCCATGCAACTCTCAACTATGCGCCGTATCGACGCCCTCGTGGGCCGACCGCTCTGCTTCCTTCTGGGAGCCTGGGCGCGCATGGCCGATGCGCTGAGCTCCAGCCCAGCGCCCCCCGAGCGACGCCCCCAGCGGATTCTCTTCGTGGAACTCTCGGAAATGGGCAGCACGATCATCGCCGCCCCTGCCATCCAACGGGCCCACGCATGCTCCGACCAGGCCCCTTGCTTTGTGATTTTCGAGAAGAATGCGGGCTCCCTACGATTGCTCGGCCTCTTCGAGGAAGAGAACATTTTTTGCCTGCCAGACACCAGCCTCGTGGGCATGGCGTTCGGAGTGCTACGGTTCCGCCGCTGGTGCCGCAAACGGGGCATTGACACGGTGGTGGACCTGGAACTCTTTGCCCGCATCTCTTCGATTCTGACCGTCGTCTCCGGCGCGCGCACCCGAGTGGGCTTTGACAACTACCGAGCCGAGGGCCTTTACCGTGGAAAGCACCTAACCCACCCGGTCAACTACAACGTCTACCAACACATGAGCGCCAACTTCATGGCTCTTCTCGATGCGTTGGAACTTCCAGCCAGCGGAGAACCCGGACCACGTTGCGCGCCCAAGCCTACGGACCAGGTGGTGAGCACACCGATCAAGCTCGACCGCCAACGCCACCTCCAATCGGAACTCGCAGCCCGCTGTGATTTGCCCACGGACGCACAGCTGATCACGATCAATCCCGAAGCCGGTACTTTGCTCCCGATCCGCAACTGGCCCCAGAGCAATTACGTTGAGCTCATCCAGCAGTTGCTCGCTCGGGATCCACGCAACGTGGTACTTCTCATGGGCGTACCAGATGGGCAGCCCACCATCGATCGAATCAAGGAAGGGGTCAACGACCCCCGTTGTGTGGACTTTGTCGGTTGCACCCGGGACTTGGACGATGTGTTGCAACTGTGCCACCTCTCGCAGGTGTTGATTACCAACGACTCGGGTCCCGCTCACTTCGCGACCCTGACCCCGGTTCCGGTGGTGACCCTCTTTGGGCCCGAGACACCAACCCTCTATGGCCCCCGTGGCAAACGGGCTAAGAACCTCTTTGCGGGCATCGCTTGCTCTCCCTGCTTGACGGCTTTTAACCATCGCAATAGCAGCTGCACGGACAATGTCTGCTTGCAAGAAATCAAAGTTCAACAGGTACTCGAGGCAGCTGGTTCTCTGATGGACGATCCGTCCCTACGGGCCTAATTCCCCATGCGATCGGCCTCATTGCCCGCGCTCAGAACTGATTCCCGAGGGATCATGCTTGCTCTCGTGCTGGCCTGCGCTGCATTTGCTCCGGCCCTAGTGGGCGGATTCGCCTACGACGACGGGGAAGCGATTCATCTCAACCCGATTGTGCAAGGCCAGTTGCCCGCCCTCCAGGCTTTCGCCCAAGACTATTGGCACCATCTCTCGGACGCGGGGCATTACCGCCCCCTCGCAACCTTAAGTCTCCGCTGGGATAGGTTCCTTTGGGCAGACAACCCAATGGGTTTTCACGCAACCAGCCTCGCTCTGCACTTGATCGTGGTCTTGCTGGGAGGACTCCTCCTTCATCGGCTCCAACCCAAATCCCCCGCGTGCTTCCTGGGTCTCATCTTCTTCGCCTGCCACCCAGCCCTTGGGGACTCGGTGGCCTGGATCAGCGGTCGTACCTCAAGCCTCTGTGCTCTGGGCGGACTCTTGGGTTCCCTCTGGCTGCTGGGCAAACCCGGTTCGTCCCCATCCCAACAACGGGTTCTATGGGGCGCAGCTTTGGCTCCGTTCCTCGCCTGCTTGGGAAAG
>CALEMP010000008.1 GCA_937910685.1 uncultured bacterium | reverse complement strand
GGCACGCAAGAGGAAGGGGTGCAGATGTTCAAGGCCCGCAGCAAGGGTCACATGGTCACGGTCTTTGACCAATAGATACTGCTGCAGGCTGTCCACGGCCAGCAGGACCGATGAGGCCTCGTGGGCCAGGTCCTTGGCGCCAATCACTGCGGCCGGGGTCTCGATCACGATCCCCACGGCCAAGTCATTGCAATGGGCGATGCCCTTACGGCGCAACTCATAGCGCTCCTCGAAGATCGCCTCCTTGATCGCGCGCAACTCACCGCAATCCACCAGGAGCGGGATCATGACCTCCACCTGGGCTGGGTGATCTGCCGCGGCGCACAGAACGGCGCGCAATTGGCGACGCAGGATCGACCCCCGCTCCAGCAACAGGCGCACTCCAGCCAAGCCCATGGCCGGATTGGCCTCGTGTCCGGCCTTCATCCAGGCGGGTGCAAGGGCTGAGTTCAGATCCAGGAGGCGCAAGCTGACGGGTATGGGGCCCGCCTCACTGAGCAGCGCTCGATAGTGTTCGGTCAAAGTGTCGAGACCCGGGAGCTCGTCTTCTAGCAAGAACAGCACTTCGGTGCGAAACAATCCAATAGAGGGGAAGCCCAGAGACCTGGCGCGCTGGATCTCGGGGAGCGACCCACCCGACGCGGCCAAGTGGATCCGCGTGCCATCGAAACTGTGCACCGGGCCTTCGGCCCAAGCGGGTTGCTCAGGCAGCGGACCGCCTTCTTCCGCTTCACGAAACTGCTGCAGGATTTCCGGCGCCGGGCGCACATGCAGCGCACCTTCGCTGGCGTCCAGCAAAAGCGCATCACCGTCCTGAACCGCCTCGAGCAAACCCTCCACCCCCACCAAAGTCGGGATGCCCAGGGAACGGGCCAGCAGAGTTGCACGCCCCGCCATGGAACCTGCCGCCGTGACAATTCCACGGGGACGGGATCCACCACTCGCGAGCAAATCTACAATGGTCAGCTCCGGCGCAACCAGGATGCAGCCGGTCAAGTCCAAGGTTTCGATCGAGTTGTGCTCGCTCTTATCACCCTTGGAGAGGGCTCGTAAGACGCGCAAGCCCACATCGCGCAAATCCACCGCGCGCTCTTGAAGGGTTTCGTTCTGCACAATGCGAAAGATGCGGTCAAAGTCGAGAACGACCTTTGCCACCGCCGACTCCAACGCAAACTGTTCTCCTAAAATCAGGTTCTCCACGTCGGACAGAAAAACCGAATCGGAAAGCAGAGCGTGGTGATTCTCGATAACCCGTGAGCGGCTCGCGGAACTCTCCCCATCAAGGCTCCCCTTCTGAGCTTCGAGTCCTGCCCGCGCCCGGGCCAATGCACTGTGAAACCGATTGAGCTCCGCCTCCGCCCCGGTAGATGGAATGCGCCGCACGGGAACCAAATTCAAATCCTGTCGGGAACACCGCGCAGGTCCAGACGCAAAGCCACCGGCCACGGTCGTGCCTCGCAAGACACAGCCGGGGGCAGACGCTACCGACTCTTCGGTAGCAGGCTCGGGAGTTTCAGGGGAAGAGGTCATGGTAGAGGTGCCCATGATAGGGATCTCGCGGACGAATCCGGTAGTCCGGTATCAGGCACAAACCACACCTTCCCCGGATGAGGTAGGGACGTGCTTATCGGTCTCCGGATGAAGCCAACCTGATCGGCAGGTTTCACCCACGACGACTGGCTGCCTGCTGGCACAGATGCCCAAGCTCGGGGGCCAAGAGCTTGTCCCAGGCGAGGCGCAGGGCCTTGGGGCTGCCAGGGAGAGCCACCAGGATGCGGCCCGCGTACACCCCGGCGCAGGCCCGGCTGAGCATGGCGGCAGGGCCAATTTCCCCGTGGGACAAGGATCGGAAGAGCTCACCAAAACCTGGGATGGTCACATCAAACAGGGGTTCGATTGCTTCGGGGGTCACGTCCCGTTGGGCGATGCCCGTGCCGCCGGTGAGCAGCACCACGTCCACTGGGGCCTCTGCGCAGGTAGATTGCACTGCGGCCCGAATTTCGTCCACATCATCCCGCACGATGATCCGTTGGCGCAACTGATGGCCCGCACCCTCAAGCGCTTCCACTAGGAAGGTCCCGCCCCGGTCGCTGCTTTCATCCCGAGTGTCACTAACCGTAATCACTGTGATCCCAAGAGACCCTTGGGCGTCCCGCTGATGTTCTTCTAGGCCCATGGGCTCAGCCCTCTCCCCAGATCCGCACCAAATCCCGCACGCGATCCACGTCCACGACCTGGGAAACTTGACCATCTCGCTTCAAGGCCGTGCCGACGATGGCGCCGTCCACTAGGCCACGCAAACTGGCGGCGTTGCTGTGGTCCAGGCCAGATCCGATCAAGATAGGCGCCTCGGGGACTGCTTCTCGCACCCGGACTAACTCGTCCGTATCCACCGAGCAGCCAGTACCGCTGCCGGAGATCACGAGCCCAGCTGCCTTTCCCCGGAAGAATGTATCTCGCGCGGCCACTTCAATCGAACCACCCCCAAGGGGCACCGCATGTTTCACGTGTACATCGCACAGAAGGGGCAAGCCAGGACACAATTGCTCCCGCAAGCGAACAGTCCGGGCCGCATCACCCTGGATCAAACCCTGGTCCGTAACCATCGCCCCCACATGCACATTGATGCGCAAGAAGGCAGCCCCCATGGATGCGGCAATTCCAAGGCCTGCACCCGGGTCATTACGCAGCACGTTGATCCCGAGGGGCAATCCACCGAGCTCACCCTTCAACCGATCCGCAACCACCGCCATGCTGGCAATGGTCTCCGGCGGCACGCTACTTGAATAAAAAGGTGCGTCCCCAAAGTTCTCAACGATCACCCCGTCAACGCCCCCTTCGGCCAGAGCGGCCGCATCGAAAAGCGCAGCCTCCAAGACCCCCGCAAGCCCAGCGCAATCCGGCGCTCCGGGCAGAGCCTTTAGGTGCACGACCCCGATGAGAGGCGCGCTCCCCCTGATAAACAAGTCTCCCATGATCCTCAACGCCCTCCCGGAAGTTTGGAGCCCTTGGTAGCCGGCGTTTTCCAATCGGGAAACCGCGGTAACTCGGGCGCACGGAGCGCCATCAAGACCATGGCCGTGCAATAGGCCGAAGTACGGGGGAAGATGCGATCATTCCAACTGCCATCCTCGTCCCGTGTAGCCAGCAGGACCTTGCGCAACTGGGAGCGCAATTCGGGACGTTGGTTTTCGGGCAAGACTTCAATCGCATGGGCCACATAGCCATGACCAAAGAAAAAGTAATAGGGAGCAATGGAATAGGGCCCCACATGGGTTCCCTGCTGGCTCTTGCGCTTGAGCAGGTGCTCCCAGCCATCAAAAAATCCTTCGACCGCACGGCGCATACCCTTCGGAGTAGAAAGGCCCCCATGATGCAAGGCCAACTCCGCGATGGCCGCCCGGGCGGAAGAAGCGTGCATTTCTTCCCGGTGCCCGCTCTGCCCGGGGCGCACGCTGTAGGACCAAGCACCCGTATCATCGCGCCTGCCCCGTTGAAGCGCTTCCAATCCGCGAACCACGAGAGCCTCTTCCACTTCAAAGCCCCCCGCTTGCGCTCGATACAACGTCAACAGAGTCGCGCCGGTTTGAAAGGGACTCGCAGTGCTGTTGCTGGCATAGTTCCAGCCTCCCTCAGGGATTTCATTGACCTTGAGGCAAACAAGCAGGTGCTCCACCGCCTCACGAGCGGACTTCGCCGTGTCCTTCTCTAGGGTCCCTTTCTCCAATGCCCGTAACAGGAACGAAAGGGCATAGGTGTGGCCCCAACCACGCACGTCGTATCCGCGCTTAGGACCCGCGCCCAGCCCATCGTCCTCGTCCAACATCCTGATGATGAACTTGGCCGCGCGGCGTACGGCTTCCAATTGGCCGTCACGCTTTTCCAAACCGGGAAACTCCAAGAGCCCCTCAGCCACGATGGCCGTGCCACCCACCCGATAACCAGCGGGAATCCGACCATCGGGACCAACCCGATAAACTCCCTCATAGGGCCACTCGGCCCCCAAGCCTTTCGACTCCCCGTGCAACTCCTCTAGCCGCTCGCGCTCACTGGTCTGCCAAGCACTCAGGCGCTTTTCGCTCAAGCGCCCCACCGGTCGATCCGGTTGGTAGCTCTCGAACTTTTCCAGCAGCAACTCTACGGCACGCTCGGCGAGTTGATCATTAGTCGGGGCAGCACCGTCCTGGGCAATTGCACCAGGCGCTGCAGTCAGAGCACAAACACATAGAATCTTCCACATGCGCCCAGTCTAGCAGGCTCACCAATAAAACAGGCGCACCCCCTGGAAGAGGGCGCGCCTGCTAATAATGGAGCCAGAGATCGGACTTGAACCGACGACCGTCGCATTACGAATGCGATGCTCTACCACTGAGCTACTCTGGCTTGACCAAAGCTCTTGAGACTTGATCGTGGTTCAATTAAAAGCCCTTACTGGCTAACACTGCCGCGCAGAGCGCCCAGAGCTTGGGTCCGGCCGCTGCCGCCGGTCTTGGCCATGCCAAGGGCCTGTGCTGCAGCCATGCGGACCTCCGTGGCCTCGTCACCGTCAGCAGCAATCGCCGCCAGGGGACCAACCACACCCTCTGCAGCGCCGGAGCGCGCCAGGATCGGGCCAATGGCCAAAGCCGCATCACTGCGCTCCCCATCGGAACGGTCAGAGTCGCTCAGCACGGCCATCAGGGCCTCGATGTGATCCCAAGATCCGCAGTGGGCAAGGGCGCCCATGGCGGGACGGGTCACCGCTTCGGCGCGGTGGGCCAAGGTCGAAGCCAGGGCGTCGGCGGTAGCCGAGCAATCCGTGTGACCTGCAAGAGCCAAAGCACCGATGGCGGAGGCAGCGCGCTGGCCGAGGTTATCGGCGCGGGCACGGGTGCCTTCAAACCCAGAGCTCAATGTTTCTTCCAGACCAGAAAGATCAGACGCATCTGAAATCACGCCCGCCACTCGGTCCGAGTAGGCGTCGCTAAAGTCTTCGTCGCTCGAAAGCAGGAACACCGGGGTGCCGGCGAGGCTTTCGTGGTTGGCGATGTCGGCCAGCACCTGGTCGGTGGTCAAACCAGACACGCGGTCGCCGATCAGAATCAAGTCAACCGTGGGCATGCGGCGCAGGAGGACAACACCTTCGACGCCAGAGCCGCGATGGCTCACCATCACGCCTTGGGAAGACAGACCTGCAAGGGCCTTGCCCGCGCGATCCATGTTGCCGTCGATGACCGCGGCGATGTGCATCACCTCACGACCAGCTGCTTCGCCTAGGGCGGCCACGGTTGCTCCGCCAGCGGTGGTACCACTGCGGGTTGCGATGCTGGCCAAGGCCAAAGCGCCTTCTCCACGAAGAGTAGGATCGCCTGCAGCCACGGCGGACATCAAAGCCGATGTGGGAGCGCCGGCCATGTTGCCGAGAGTCTGACAAAGCACCGAACCTGCGGAGGCGTCGTCGGTCTTGACAGTCCACAGCAAAGCGGTGTCAATCGCAGAGATGCCTGCAGCGGAAAGGGCCAACTGCGCGCCAATGCCGGCGTCAGCCAGATCATCGGAGCGACCAGCCTTGGCTACGATCGAAGCGCAGGCCCGAGCGATTCCGGCTTGGGCGTTGCCGTTGGACCCATCCAGGTCCAAAGCCCTGAAGTAGGCGCCCAGGGCCATTTGATCATTGAACAAGCTAACCGGGACCATTGTGGGGGTCAGGCTTCCGTTCCAGCTCCAGGTCACGTTCTGGTCGTCGAAGGGACGGATGTGGCTGGAGTCGCGGGTGTAGTAACCCTCGCCATCAGCAAGCAGCAAGCTCACACCATTACCGGTAGAACCGCAGGCAGCAGCAGCGCTCTTGGCGGCCTTGACCACAGCGTTGTCGCTGTCCATTGCGGCGACGGCTTCCAGGGCGCCCGCAGCTCGCGGGTCACCAATACGGCCCAGGCAAATCGCCACGTTCCGGCGCTGGTAGGCGTGATCGGAGCCAAGGGCTGCAACCAGGGGCCAGACCACATCACCACCGAGCTCGATCAGAGTCGCCATAGCCAGCACGCGACGGTTGCCGTCTCCCTCGTTCCCGAGGAAGGGCACCAGGGCGGGAGCCGAATAAGGTCCGTGCTCGCTGGAGAGTTGAGTCACGATCTTGCGACGGGCCAAGGCATCGGCCTCGTCCAGCATCCCCAAGACCAGGGCGCGCACGGCGTCCGTGTCGTTGCGGTGCTCGCTGCGACCCAGCTTGGCTCGGGCCAAGAGGCGCTCCGCGACCAAGCGGTACTCGCCGCCCTCAACGATCAGGTCAAGGAAGACTTGGTGATCCGCTTCTTTCCACAACTCGTAGGCAGCCTCGTTGCTGAGGTCCGCAGCAAGGATCGCCTGGAACTTCGCCAGGGCCTCGGTCTTACGACCGCGGGCGAGGAGGTCCACCCCTTCGGAGTAAAGGTCTCCCGTGGCCTGGGAGAACAAGGGAGTGGCGAGGGCTGCAAGGGCAAGGCAGAGGCCCAAAGTCCGGCGCGACTTGGTCATGATGTTTCGAGTCCTCTTTTCGAGGTCCGTATTGGGGGGGTAGGAAGCGCGGAGCCGGGGGGCTCATGCACTGGGGAGAATGCCGGGTTCGCTCGTCAAAGACGGGTCGGTCCCGGTTCCGTGGGAAGCGGAATCATAGCGGGAGGGCCCCAGAGGTCAAGTCCGCAAGGACAATGAGCCTCGGGGAGCCCAACTCCACCCCCTACCGCCCCAGGCTGGGTTGGCTACCAGGATCTCCCCCAGACGGGCCCCTTTCCCCCTGGAAAACCGGGTTAGGGGCCCTCCGGTGGCCCAGAAGCAGGTGTCTTGCCCCCAGATTGCCGATTCGGAGGGTGTTGAGGTCTGTCCCTGCCACCCCTTCCCCTCGAGCGCCTTGCCAGCCAAAAAGCGGGCCTGACCTCTGGCGATTCCCCGCTGACCCTGCTCCCGGGAGGGATCCGCCGCAAGCTGCCAGGAGGAACAAGCTCGCTGACGCGCGAGAAACGGTCCATGGGCCGGGGTGCCGGGGGGTGCTGAGACCGCATCGAATGGCCCTGCAGAACGGAGAAACCACCTCTGTGATGATCGGGGCCCGGGTT
>CALEMP010000007.1 GCA_937910685.1 uncultured bacterium | reverse complement strand
TCAGTGGCTTGATGTGATCCCCGCGGGCGCCGCGGACCGTGGCACTCTCGTCCATGAGTGGCTGAGGGAGATCGAGTGGCTCGACCCTGAAGGCTCGGGCCCCGCTGCCGAAGATCTTTCCGCCATAGCGGCTCGCCTCGGGATATCTAAGCACGTGGTCCCCAGCGTGGAAGAACTACTTGGCCGCTCTCTCGCGATTCCCGCTATCAAAGAACTTCTCACGGCCCCCGGAGAAGACGTCAACACAGATGTGTGGCGGGAGCGCAAGTTCTCCGTGCTCTTGGACAATGAAGGCACCGATGAGATGTGGAACGGCAGTTTTGATCGGGTGGTGTTGGTGCGTGATGCGGACGGTAATACCACCGGCGCCACCATCATCGACTACAAGAGTGATGCCGTGACCGAAGACAGCGTGGGCGACCGCGTCGAACACTATCGGCCCCAGCTAGAAGCCTACCGGAAGGTGCTCGGATCCATGACTGGGCTGGAGCCGGCCGTCATACGTCTGCAGTTGGCGTTCCTAGTGCCCGGCGTTGTAGTGGACTGCTAGAGTCCCCGGATGAGAGCCTAGGAACCCCATTGGGGGTCACAAAAGCTCATCGGGGACCAGATTACCGGCCCCTTGTCCCCGACCTTGGGCTGATCACCTACTCTTAGGAAACCATGCTTGGACTCCTTTGTGCCCTTGTGCTGGGGTGCCCCTCCGCTGCTGTCGGCAACGAAAGGCCCACCGGTACGCCACCGAACATTCTGCTCATCACCCTTGATGACGTGGGTATTGATCGTTTCCCTAGTTACGGGGTGCACCCGGTTCCCGTTCGCATGCCGGTGATGGAGCAACTGATCGCGGGCGGGGTGACTTTTGATCGGGTTTGGGCCATGCCCTCATGTAGTCCGACCCGGGCGAGCTTGCTGACCGGCCGCTTTCCTTCGCGGCACGGAATCATGAATCAGATCGGCCCGGGAGATCCCAACGAACCGCAATTGGACCCGGCAGAGATCACGATCCCCAAGGTGCTTGCGGGATATCGAAGTGCGGTGATCGGCAAGTGGCACCTGCGCAGCGCAGGGAACCCGACAACCCATCCTCTTGCCTGTGGATTTTCCCATCACATTGGTTCCATGTATAACGTGGGGAATGCCGGGTACTTCAATTGGCGCCGGTATGTGGACGGGACGTATGCGGTCGAAACCCGGTACGCCACGACCGTGACAAGCACCGATGCCTTGCGTATGACTCACTATCTGCCCGAGCCTTGGTTTCTGTTTGTGAACTACAATGCGGCCCATGCACCCTTTCATGTGCCTCCGCCCCATCTGCACACCTATGGGTCGCCCAGCGATGAAATCACCCAGTTTCGCGCCATGTTGGAGGCGATGGACACCGAGATCGGTCGCTTGCTGGCAGGTGTGGATCTAGCCACGACCCTGGTGATTGTGCTTGGGGACAATGGAACCCCCCGGCCGGTAACCGACGGCCCGTGGGCCCAAGATCACGCCAAGGGTTCACTCTACGAAGGCGGTGTACGCGTGCCGATGGTGGTTCATGGGCCAGGCGTGGGTCATGGTCGAAGCGACGCCCTGATTTCAGTGGTTGATGTGCATCGCACTTTGGTGGAGTTGGTTGGTGGCAACTTCCGAGCCCAAGATTCCATCAGCTTTGCTCCCCAGCTCAGCGCCCCCGGCACTCCCGGGACGCGTCAGTATCTGTTCGCGGAAAAGAACAACAGCCCACCCGGAGGGGCCACCGGGCCAGGCCATGAACGGGCGATCAGCGATGGGCGCTGGAAGTTGATTACCGACAACTTCGGCCAGCAGTTCTTTGATCTTTCGGTGGATTTGATCGAGGCCAATAATTTGCTGCAGGCACCCCTGAGTGCAGTGGCGCAGGGTGGTTATGACGACCTGATTCAGGCCCTGACGACTTTCCCTTAAGGGTTAACTTGTCGGCGGTTCCTTATCCAAGGGATCCGCTCGCGCCCACTGGGCCCGAGAGCGTGACCATATCCCCAGGGCGCGCTACTTGTCACGCTTCTTGATCAAGGCCATGTGTGCCTTGGGGTCACGGAGCATCGCAAGGTGGTCCGCAGCCAGTTGTTCCCAGGCGGAGCTGTCCAGCAGAGATGTGCAGATGCGGTCGATGACCAGAGTGCGCGCGTCACAGATTGCGCGGGGTTCGTTCTTGATGCCCTCTTCCTCGTAGATGACGGGGCGCACCAAACCGCGTAGTTTCACGAGAGTCGCAGCGAGGGCGACTCCGGTGTTATCGAAGCCCAGGGTCTTTTCCAGGGTTTTTGAAAACTGAGTGCCCCTTCTGCTGCCAAACAGTTCGGCGAGTTGTGGGCCATAGATCTTGCTCAACACTCGCATGCCCTTGGCTTGGGCACTATCAACCTGTCCGAGGGCTAGGTCCTCTAGCTCACGGAGAACGGACTCATCATGGCGTACGCAGCGTAGGTGGAATTCCCCCACATCAAGGGGTGGATAGGAGATGCTGTTGAGCAGCTTGCGAGTCGTGGTTCGCAACTCGGCGAGCTCTTCCAGCTGGCCGGGGGACAGGGTTTCGTCAGCCGCGAGGCTTGTGGGACGAGCAGCCTCGGTAAGCAGCATCTCTCGGCCGGAAGGTGACTTGAGATAAGACTCCTCCACTAGAATCGAAACCATTTTGAGCTCTTCGATGGAGTCAAGGCCCAAGTCCATCCCGATCAGGCGGGTGAGTTCGGCCTGATAGCGGCGCACGGCTTTGGCGGTCAGTTGCACTTCGAGGGCCCTGCGCAGGACGCGCTTGATCACCTTGGGATCCACTTGAACCATTTGGAGTTCGATGCGCTCGGTAAGGACATGGATCAGGGGGGCAAGGCTCTCTCTTTGCTTACTAGTTGCACCGAGGGCTTTCTCCAATTCCTGGCCCATCACATGATTAGGTGTTAATGCAAGGGCAAGCAGGCCAAGGCAGAGAGTCAGGAGGGAACGCAGGGGTCGTTGCATAGGTCGAGTAGCCTACCGGAAATCAGGTTGCTTGTACCGAGCTCACTGCCCTTCCAGCATCTCGCTCAACACCGCCTGCACCCTCTTTGGAGGGGTGGAAGCCGTACTCCAGCTTGCCCGGGGCGATTCACCGCCCGATTGCTGCCAGCCTTCGAAAAGGGCCAGGGGCGCACCGCTGTCCTTGTCATGGGCCTGCTGCAAAAGCAGAGGGCCTCGTCGAGCCGGCAAACCAAAGAGGGCCAGTCCAGGGCTGACCCCGTCCAATCCAGGGGGACGTCGTTGCTCATTCGCCCACGCAGCTTCCGCGAGATGCTCGACTGCCAAAAGGCAGAAGTCCGCACCGGCGAAATCTTCGGGGCAGGTCCCCTCCAAACTCCGAGGCAAAGAGACCGCCGCCCAACTCTGATGCAGGGAGCTGGTTTGTTCGGGCATGACATCCATCACGATGATCATCGTGCGCCCGAGTGTGTCGAGCTCGCGCGCCTGGGAAATCATGGATTGCAGGGCCGCGTCCACGGAACTTTTGTCTTCCCCTTGCGCCCCAAGGTGGGCCCAGATCATCCAGCCGCCGTCTTTCTTGGCGCGTTCTGCTAGCCAAGCTGTGGCGGCTTGCGCCACCTGGTTGGAATCCTCCTGGGGTAAACGGACAAAACTCTCGAAGCCCCGCTCAATTCCCTCGCTGGTGAATTCCAAGTCCTGGGCCACTGCTGCGCCGGTCCACACGTCCTGTTCGTAAACTCGTTCCGCCAAGGTGGGGAGATTCTCGGGCAACGAGTCGGTGGCTGACAGCACCCCGGTGTGCCGCGGGTGGAGTCCGGTGAAGAGGGATGTCGCAGCCGAGAGTGGGGAGTCCGACGGATGCCAGACGTGGGGAAAGAGCGTCCCGGACCGGATGAACCCCGCGAGGGCAGGTTGGCTGGCGTCGAGTCCATCAGGCCCGCCGGCTTGTTCAAGAGTGATGATCAAGAGGCTTGGATGGCCGCGCCCATCGTTCACCGGCACGCAGGCCATGAACAGGCCCATAATCCCCAAGGGGAGCCGCGCCCATGGGCTTCTTGCACCGGCGGGTGTTGATCGGATCCAGCGCTGGGCTTTCACCGCGATCACTTGCCCTTGGAGCTCACACGTTTTTTGGCGGAGGCTTTGACTACGGCAGCCTTCTTGACCGGCGACTTTTTCTTGCCAGCACGCTTGGGCTTGGCGGCAGGGGTGATCACCCCCGCAACAGTCTTACCGGCGGCTTTTTGCAGCTTGGCGAGATCCCGGGCTTGCTGGCGAGCTTCCCGTAGGGCCTCGCGGGCTTGACGCTTGGTATCCCCTAACCTGAGCTTAGCGGTCTTGACTTCCATACGCAGGCTCTTGAGCTCGCGATCACGGTTGATCAGGGTCGTACGACTGGTACGTAGCTCTTGGTCTACAGCGCCGGTAGTCTTGCGCGCCTCTACAAGTTCGCTACGCAATTCACCCAGCAGGCTTGTCAACTCCAGCAGTTTCTCGTCCCGCTGCCGTTGCTGAGCAGCGCTCTTTTCGAGCTGCCGAGCTTGATGCTTGGACAGTCGGCGCTCCACCTTGAGTTCTTCTCCGCGCTCGCTAAGTTCTCTTTTTTGCTTCTCGCTGTGCTTGGATTCCTTTGCGGAAAGATTTGAAAGGGTTGCGTGTTGGCGTTCGAGACTCTTGAGCTGTTGCTCAAGGTCCATTACCTGTGAGGGCAGGGGCAGGAGAGCCTCTTCGCGTTGGGTGGCTTCCGCTAGCTCTTCGGTGCGCTCATCAAGTTGGCCCCTGAGCTCAGCTTGTAGCTCTTTTTTCTCCTTGAGTGCGCGCTCGACCTGATCGGGTAGAGCGGCCAGCAGGTCCAGCTGGGATTGCAAGGCCGTGATTTGGGCGGTGCTCTTGGCCTGCTGCTCTTCGGTCTTGGCTAGCAGTTGGCTTAGTTGTGCATCCCGCTCAGCCAGAAGCGTGGGGGTGGGTTCAAGCTGGCGCAACTGCTGACGCACTTCGGTTAGGTCCGTGCGCAGGGTTTCAACCTGTTCCTTCCGCCGCAGGCCTTCGACACCTGATTCCCCTTCGCGCTTGGCAAGGGTTAGACGAAGGGCCTCCAATTCGGTCATTCGTTGCGCCAACTCGCTGCAGGACTGCTTGTATTCACCTTGCAGTTCTCCCAATTGGGCGCGGGTGAGCTCCAAATCCATTTCCCGAGTGGAGAGGATGTCGGGCAGGGGGCGCAAGTTCTTGAGTTCGGAGTCAAGCACATCGATGCTTTCCCTGAGCGTGGTGGTTTCCTCAGCAGCATGGGACTCTGTTTGGGCCAAAGTCTCCTTGACCTGCTCAAGTTTCTCTTCGCTCTCACTGAGTCCCTTGCGGAACGGTTCAAGATCAGCCAGCCGCTGGGTGAACTTTGCTGTGCTGCTTCTGTGCTCCTCTTGCAGGTCCTTCAATTCAGAACGGGTCCGGTTCAGGGTTGCTTCCCGTGCGGACAGCATGGCCGGCACCGGACGGAGTTTTTCAACTTCCTCAGTCAAGGCCGAGGTCTCTTCCGCTGCTTGGGCTTCCGCTTGGGCGAGGCGTCCGCTGAGGGATTCGACCTCTCGCTCGCGGTTTAAGAGTCTTGCTCTGAGGGGCTCTAGCTCCTCAATTTGATCTTCCAGGTTGGCGACCCGTTCGGCTACCGCCGTGCGCTCTTGTGTGACCGATTGCTTGAGACTGCGCAGTTCGCTTTCACGCTGGTCCAGTTTGGCGGGTAGCGGCTCTAGCTTGAGCCACTTGCCCTCGCTGCTGCTGGCGCGTATGCGGGCTTCGTCCCGCTCCCTTTGCACCGCGTCCAATTGAGCGGAAACGGTTTGTAGCTTGCGAGGCAGGGGCTCGAGTTGTTGGACTTGCTTGGCCAGGGTCTGGCGCTGACTTTCGGCGGATCCGAGGCTCTCGCACTGGACCGTGAGCACGGCCAGTTGCTCTTCTTGGGTGCCCATCTTGTTTTTCGCGATGGCCAGTTCCTTGCGTTGGGTCTGTCGCTCGGTTTCGAGCAGCTCCACCAGGTTGTCCCGTTCAGCTTCTGCTGCCAACGTGGAGGCGAGCTTTTGCTCGACTGTGGCCTGCAGCTCATCACGCTCGGCTGAGACCTCGCGGTAAACCTCGGTCTTGCGCCGGGACTCCTGGGAGGCAACTGCATTTTCCTTCTTCAGGGATGCGGCAGTTTCGGAAAGCTGTCGGATTTTCTCGTCACGGGCGGTGATCGCTTTTTCCATGGCCATGTGGACCGTATCGGCGCGGCCTGCGATCTCTTCCAATTCCTGGGCTTTCGCCAGCAACCCGACGTGCTTGCTACGCATGCTCTCGGTGGCTACCTGGTTTTGATTGAGGTCCGCCATGGCTTGCGCGCGGTCCGTGTCGCACATGTGGAACTTGCGGTCCCAGAGTTCTTGCTGCACGCGCCTTTGGGTGCGGCTGCGTTCAATAGCGATCACGTAACCGACGAAGCCACCTAGGCATCCGCCACCGAGCATCAGGAGGAGTTCTTGCATCTCTTGCGTCCCATTTAAAGGGTGCGTGGTTTCGGGAGCGCGTGGCCAAGGATCAGAGCAGATTTGCCCGGATGATTCCCCGCACGCGCGACTTCCCTGATGCTAGCGTTCGCACATGGTGAATTCCCCCTTTGCGTGGGTTCTCTTCGAGCGTTTTTAGCAGCTCCCGAGGGCTCCAATGGGGCTAGGGTTTTTTTTGGGGGGAGGACAACGGGCTTAGGGTGGGATCTTGCCCGGGAAAGAGGGTCACCCGGACAGCTTTGGATCTCTCGGGGAACTCCCTGCGAGATGAGACGCGGGGCAACGCTAAGATTCTGGACTGCATGTTGTCCTTGCCCGTTGATCTAGTCCTGCCCGAGCTGATGCAAGCCCTCGAATCCAGGGGTGCCGCAGTTCTCGTGGCGCCCCCGGGTGCGGGCAAGACGACCCGCGTGCCTCCTGCCATGGTGCGCGGCAAGGGTACGATTTGGGTTCTAGAGCCCCGCCGCATTGCGGCCCGGGCGGCGGCGAGGCGCGTGGCCCAGGAACAGGGTTGGACCCTCGGTGAGGAAGTCGGCTGGGCGGTGCGGTTCGAAAAGAAGTTCAAGCGCAACTCTAAGATCGTCTTCTGCACAGAGGGCGTGTTGTTGCGCCGGTTGCAAGATGACCCCTTCCTTGAGGGCGTGGATGCGCTGGTGTTGGATGAGTTTCACGAGCGTCACATGGAAGGGGATTTGGCCCTGGCCATGGCCGAGCGCGTGCGTAGTTCTGTGCGTGAGGACCTGCGCATCGTGGTTATGAGCGCGACCTTGATTGCAGATCCGATCGCGAAATTCTTGGACGCGCCCATCGTGCGGTCCGAGGGTCGCTTGTTTGAAGTGGAGGAGCGTTACGTACCCCCCAAGCCCCGGGAAAAGCCCGAAGATCACCTGCAGCGCGGGCTGCAGGACGCTCTTGAGGATTCCCCGGGCAACGTGTTGGTGTTCTTACCGGGCGCGGGCGAAATGCGCCGGGCGCGGACCCGGATCGAGTCCTGGATCAAGAGTCTGGGCCTCGATCTGCACGATCTGCACGGGAGTTTATCCTCCGAAGATCAGGATTTGGCTCTGATCGGGCGAGGACGTCGGCGAGTCATTCTGTCCACCAATGTAGCCGAGTCCAGCGTCACAGTCGATGGGGTCACGGCGGTGGTGGATACAGGTCTTGCGCGGATCCTGCGCCATGACCCTTCTGTGGGTTTGGATCGCTTGGGACTCGAACGAATTGCTGCGGATGCGGCAGCCCAGCGCGCGGGCCGCGCGGGTCGCGTGGGACCCGGCCTCGTGATCCGGCTTTGGAGTGGAATCGATCAGCGAACCCTACGGCCGAGCATAGAGCCGGAAGTGCGGCGGCTCGACTTGGCGGGACCCGTCTTGCAACTGCTTTCGTTCGGAGAACCAGACCCCGCCCAATTCCCCTGGTTCGAAGCGCCCAAGCCAGAAGCCCTCGCGAATGCTGGGCAGTTGCTCGATCGCTTGGGAGCCACGGACCAAAAAGCCTTGACTGACTTGGGCCGAACCCTCGCAGCCTTGCCAGTACACCCGCGACTCGGACGTCTCTTGGTTGCCGGTCACCGGGAGGGGGTGCCTCAAACCGCGGCCCTTGTGGCGGCCTTGCTGGGAGACCGCGACCCCTTCGAACATGGCAGGGGACCTGTGGATGGGGGAGACTCGGACCTTGACGAACGACTGGACGCACTTGAAACCATGGCGCAAAGCCGGCGCGCCCCTGCGGGCCTGCGTTCAGGGCCCGGACGCAATGTATTGCGCTCCCGCGATCAGTTGGTGCGCATGCTAGAGCGCGAGCTCGGTCGTGCCCCTAAGCCCAAAGACTCTGATGACCCACTCCTGAGGGCATTGGTCCAGGCATTTCCTGATCGCCTGGCCGTGCGCCGCGCTCCCGGTTCGGATGCCTTTCGCGGGGTCGACGGCAGGGGGATGCGATTGGCACGGGAAAGTTGCGTGACCGAGGCGGAGTTGATCTTGGCCCTCGAAACCATCGGTACCGCCCGGGAAGCACGGGTGCGCTTGGCGGTGGGGGTCCCCCGTTCGTTCATTGATGGGGGAAAAGAACACGTGACCCAAGAATTGACCTGGGATCGGGAAGCTCGCCGGGTGCGTGGGGCCCAACGGACCTGGCTGGGGGCTCTTTTGCTGGGGGAAGAAGTGGTTTCTTTGCCCTCAGGTCGAGAATCGGAAGTGGAGAAAATCCTGTGCGCTGAAGCGGCTAAGGACCTGGATTTCGCCCTTGGGTTGGGCGACTCGGATGCGTCGAACTTGATCGCGCGTCTTGCCTGTTTGGGTGAGTGGTGTCCAGAGCTGGAACTGCCGCGCTTCGATGCCGTGGACCTTGTGGACCACTTGCCCAGCTTGGCCCTGGGGTGCCGTTCGTTTGAAGACCTTCGCAAGCGGCCCTTGGCGAGTCAGTTGCTTGGGCTCTTATCTCACCAGCAGAGGAGTGTCCTGGATCGCATGGCTCCCGAGAGAATCGAGGTTCCTACCGGATCTAACGTGACCTTGCTCTATGAGGTGGGCCGGCCGCCGATTTTGGCCGTGCGCATTCAGGAACTGTTCGGGCTCAAGGACACGCCCACCGTGGCGGATGGACGGGTGACGTGCCTGTTGCATCTCTTGGCCCCGAATCGGCGTCCCCAGCAGATCACTGACGACCTAGCGGGATTTTGGGAGCGTACCTGGAAGGATGTGCGCAAGGACTTGCGCAATCGCTACCCCCGTCATTCTTGGCCCGAAGACCCGGCCAATGCCTTGCCCCAAAAACGGCCCACACGGCGTCGGCGACGCTAGCGG
Source organism: uncultured bacterium (assembly GCA_937910685.1). Taxonomy (GTDB): domain Bacteria; phylum Planctomycetota; class UBA1135; order UBA1135. The sequence continues at coordinate 18,069 of CALEMP010000007.1, read as the reverse complement.
CCCTGGACCCATCATCTTTTCCAGGGTGGAGCATTCAGCCGCCGCTTGTTGTCGGTCGAGCGCTGGATGGTGCCGTCCCGATCCGGCTCTTCTAGGTCACGATCCCAAAGCTGGCAGGTGACTTGGCGGTGTTTTTGGTCCAGGCCCTCGCAGTAGTTGGTGTAAATACAGCGGCGCACCTCGTCTCCCCGGCCCTCGCGCACCTTCAGCCACCAATCGGGGTCCGCCAGGGACTGGCGCGCGGCTCCCACTAAGTCACAGTCCCCATTCTGGAGGGCTTCTTCCGCCAACTCGAAGGTTCCAATGCCCCCGGCTCCGATCACCGGTATCCCATGGCCGGCTTCCCGCAGGGTGGCGCGGATCGCACGGGACAGGGGAAGGTTGCGCCCAAAAGGCTGCTCGAAATGAGTGACCGTGGGCATGCACTCTGCCCCGCTGACGCCCGTGTAGGGATAAGCCGCTTGGCCCACCGCCGGTTGGCGTGCATCCTCGAATTTCCCACCCTTTGACACGGAAATGAAATCCATTCCACCCTTTGCCAGGGCAAGCGCGTGGGAGCATGCGTCTTCAATCCTGCTGCCACCCGGGATTACCTCGTCCCCCAGGATTCGGCAGCCCACCGTCCAGTCAGGGCCGACTTTGGCGCGGACGGCGGCTAGGACTTCCAACGGTAAGCGTTGGCGGCCTTCGATCGTGCCCCCGTAGCCATCATCGCGCATGTTGCAGGCCGAGAGAAAACTTGCCAGGGTGTAGGCATGGGCCATGTGCAGCTCTACCCCGTCGAAGCCGGCCTTCTGGGCGCGACGAGCAGCGGCGGCAAACAGACTGGGCAAGACCTGGGGCAGTTCGCGGATTGCTTCCACCTGCAGGTCCCCAACCCTCTCGCGCTCTCCGTTATTGAGCGCTTCCCACTCGCGCTGGCTGAGGACTTTTTGCAGCGACGCATCATCGAGCTCCGCCAGGACTCTTCGCAGGTCTGCCTCATCGGGTCCACATGGGGCGAGCTCCTCCAGCGCGCGCCGATGGGATTTGGTGATGGAGAGGAACTCCCCGAGGAAGCGCTGTTTCTCGGGCCGCCGACGGATGCGTAAAAAGTCGAGTATCTGGATCACCAGCCTGGTGCGCCCAGCGCTGCGATCCTTGACCACCTGGACGAGCTCTCGCAAGCCGTCGATGAAACGGTCGTCGCCGATGCGCAGTAAGGGGCCCGAGGGCACATCGCGGACCCCCGTGGCCTCGACCACCAGCACCCCTGGCTGTCCGTCTGCCATGCGGCCGTACCATTCCAATACCTGGGGCGTGACCTCGCCCCCCTCGGTTGCGCGCCAGGGGACCATGGCTGGCACCCAGCCACGGGATTGGCATTCGAAGGAGCCCACCTGGATGGGGGTGAACAGGAGGCTCTGCTGGGCCGATTCCCGGGTGGGCCAGCGGGTGGCGGGCAGAGATCTCTTGGGCTTGGCCATGGCTGAGCATGGTAGGCGTTGCCGCGGCCCGCTACCCTCATGCAATGCAACAACCACGGGTAGTTCTGACGGGTGCGTCCGGCGGCATTGGGCTCGCCATCTGCAGGGCGCTCGGCGGCCGGGGGGCCCATGTTTGGGTCTGTGGCCGAAATGAGGGCCGCCTCGATGACGCCCGAGCAGCGGTCGAGCAGGCCGGGGGGACTGCTACGAGCCTCTTGATGGACCTGGAACAGCCCGAGTCTCTGCGGGCTGCCGTGGGACAACTCAGTCAAGAGAAGCCCATTCACTGGCTGGTGCACAACGCGGGCATTGTGGAGACCGCTCCTGTGCATTCCCTCAAAGCCTCGGGCGAGCAAGCGCGACGTTTGATGCAGGTGAACTTCCATGCGGTGCGCGAGTTGACCCAAGAACTGCTCCCCCACATGACGGAGACAGACCACCCCAGCATCGCTATGGTGGCGAGTTCTGCCGCGCTTGCGGGCCACCCCTATATAGCAGCCTATTCCGCCAGCAAGCACGCGCTGCTTGGTTGGTCCCGTTGCGCCGCCCAAGATTTGAAACCCAAGGGGATCGCCGTCAACGTGGTCTGCCCGCATTTTGTGGACACGCCCATGACCGATGCGGGCGCGGACTTTGTTGCCACCCAAACCGGGCGTACGCGAGAAGAGATCAAGGCGGAGTATGCGGCGATCAATCCCAGCGGAACCCTGATCACCCCCGATGAAGTGGCGCGGGCGGTGATGGGACTGTTAGAGGGGAGCGCCTCGGGCCATGTACTCGAACTGATGGGCGCGGACAGCCAGCGCAGCGTGGACCAAGGCTTTGAACTCAGAACTCCATGATGACACCGATGAAAACCGCAAGGAGAGACCAATGAAGATCGATCTGATTCAACCCGAGGGCTGGCCGAGGCCGAGTGGCTATTCCAATGGGGTGCTGGTGACCGGGGCCGGCGGGCTCCTGTTTATCGCTGGCCAAGTGGGCTGGGACACCGATGAGCACATGCAGGAGGGGTTTGTGCCCCAATTCCGTCAGGCCCTGGAGAACATCCGGGCGGTGCTGGTGGGGGCGGGCGCGAAGCCAGAACAGCTGGTGCGGGTCACGATCTACGTCACGGATAAGAGCTCCTACATGGACGCTTTGGCCGAGGTCGGCGCGACTTGGAGGGAGATTCTGGGACAGGTGTGGCCCGCAATGAGTCTCGTGGAGGTCCGTGGCCTGCTCGAACCCGGGGCGGAAGTCGAAATTGAGGCTACAGCCGTAGTCCCCTGAGGGTGTCCATAGATGGGGCGGAGGCTCAAATCCGAGCTTCTGTGGGGAAAATGTTTCCGTGCGGAGAATCCTTTCCGGGTCCAGGGTTGCTCGTAACTCTATGCCCTGCAACGGGTTACGGCCATTGCTTGGGGGTTTGGAGCGTTGGGTCCGGCCTGTTGGAAGAATCTGCCGAATTTCTACCCTTTCCAAGCAGCGAGACTTCGCGCAGGCTAGTCTTCATGGGAAGTGAGAGCTGATTCATTCGGCACCCACCGCTCATTCATCTCTTTATTCTGGCACCCCTTAGAAAATAGGCTTCGGCAAAACATGAAAAGTAACCTTAATAGTGTCCTCCTGACTGCAGCTGGTATGAGCCTCTTGGCCATGTCCGCTAGCGCCCAGCAGACCATGCAAACCGCTCAACCCGAGCGCATCAACGGTACGGCGAAGCACGCCGGCATCTATCACGTCGCTACCGGCACTTGGACCCGCACCAACGGTGCGACCGCCAACGCTGGCCCCGACATCGTCTACAACAACACTGCTGACGGTATCTACTGGACCGGCGAGCTCCACGAGAGTGGTGCGGAGTGGGTTGACGAAGGGCAATTGCCCGGCGCTTCCTCTCCCTTTGGCGCTAACAAAGAGTGCTACTCGATCAACGGAATGGACATCTACTACGGTACGTCCTCCATGCCCGGTACCTTGACCATGGACGTCAACTGGTATGACGCCTACGATCCCTGCACCAACCCCAACGAGGCTAACACCTGTATTAACTGGGCTGGCGCATCCACTGGAATCGATCTCCCCGAGAACCAGGGCTCCGGCTTTGGTTTCTGGATCATGAGCATCGACCTGGCCGGCGTTGAAGTCGAAATGAACGCGGACGGCGCTCCTTGCCTTCCCCTTTATGACGCCAACGTTGACTGGGACTCCTTCGGTTGGGGCGCAGTCGCGATCGGTGGTAACATGGGTTGGATTGTTGCCGGTGACCCGGATTGGACTCCCGCTGTGACTTCCGGTGCCAACCTTGAAATCGGTGGTACGGGTACGTACTACGACGCCAGTGCTGCAGTTAGCTGCAACATTGACCCGACTCTTGGTCACACCGGTCTTAACACCCAGGATGCCTGGCGTGTTGTTGAGCCCGCCAGTGGCGCCGGTATCGGTGGCGGTTGCTACTGGTACGGTGGCTACGCCAACGTCTTGGGCTGCGGTGGCCTGGGCCCGAACAACTCGTTCGCGTCCCAGTACGTCCGCATCCACGCTTCGGATGTCGCCGGTGCCGCTTGTGACACCTCCCCCGACCTTCAGTTCTCGGCTCCCGGCAACGCCCACTGTGGTACTAACACCAGTGGCCAGCCCTCCGGCCCGGCCCGTATGTCTTACGCCCGTGACGCTTCCGGCGCCACCGTTGGCACCCTTCAGGTTGTTGACGGACCCGACGGCGAGTTCGGCTACGTGCTTGTTGCCAACAGCCTGGGTAGTGGTATCGTTATCAGTAACGGTATCCTGTACCTCACTCCCCCGTTCGGTCGTTATAGCCCGGGTACGGCGGCCAACGAAGGCCCCAGCATGAACTCCATCGGCGCATTCGGCCCCGACGGCGTGCTTGCTAACCTTGTTGGAAACGGTGATGCTCTCGGAAACGGCTTTGTCGTTCCCCTGCTCAAGACGAGTACTCTTGGCACCGGCAACTACGCTCCTGGCGACACGGTGGCTTTCAGCCTCTGGTTCCGTTGTGGCACTGTCAGCAACTTCTCCGACGCCGTTCAGGTTCAGTTCCGCTGATCCGAGACCCGTTAGAGACTTGATCTAAGAGCGGCGTCCGCCCCCACTGGGGGCGGGCGCCGCTCGCTTTGTGTCGGGGTCCTTGGCGGGTGGGCCGTCCCCGTAGGTATCCTCTGGCCCATGGACTGCAAAACTTTCCACTATCACGAGGAGGATGACGTCGCGGTGGTGCGTCTCGAGCGGCCGGAGCGGCTCAATGCTCTGACCTTTGATTCCTACGCCGAATTGAGGGACACATTCCGGGCCCTCGCAACCCGTGACTCTGTGCGCAGCGTGCTGCTGACAGGAACGGGCCGGGCGTTCTGTTCAGGTGGCGATGTGCGTGACATCATCGGGCGCCTGATGGGCGTGGATGACGGAACCTTGTATGCCTTCACACGCATGACCTGCGACCTGATCGGCAGCATCCGGACTCTCGAGAAGCCAGTCGTTGGGGCGCTGAACGGTACCACCTGCGGAGCAGGAGCCGTAATGGCTGCTGCCTGCGACATCCGCATTGCTGCTGAATCCGCGCGCATCGCATTCCTGTTCACAAAGGTTGGCCTCTCCGGGGCGGACATGGGAGCAGCTTGGTTGCTGCCGCGCATCGTGGGGCATGGACTCGCGAGCGAGCTGTTGATGTTGGGCGAATTCATCGATTCCAAGCGAGCTGCCGCCATTGGGCTCTATAACCAGGTCGTGCCTGATAATGATTTGGCCGAGCGTGGAATGGAGGTCGCCCGCGAGTTGGCAGCGGGGCCCGCCTTTGGTTTGGCTGTGACCAAGCGCATGCTTGATGCGGAGTGGAACATGAGCCGGGACGAAGCGTTCTCGGCCGAGGGCTGGATTCAAGCGGAGTGCATGAAGCATCCGGACTATGACGAGGCCTATCAGGCTTTCATGGAGAAACGTCCCAAGGACTTTCGTGCATCCGGTGCGCTTGGTAAGCAAGGGGGCAGATCCTGATGGCTGATCTCGCTGGACTCCAAACCGCCGCCGAAAAGATCGGGCGTGCCATGCAGCAGAAAATCGCTGCGGCCAAGGGTGAAGATGACGCTGCCCGGATCGCACTTGGGCTCTTGGCCAAGAGCGACTGGTTGGGCTGGGCTTTGCCAGCAGACTATGGGGGGCTGGACACGGATGGCCGGGTGGCTGGGGATAAGGTCAGCGTCCAGGCCATGTGTGCCGTGCGCCGGGGCTTGGCCCGGGGCTGCGGTATGGCGGACTTGATGTTCGTGGAGCAAGGGCTTGGCTCCTATGCCTTGGCCCTCGGAGGCGCGGAAGATCTAGCGAAGGAGCTAATGGGCAGCTATGCCGCTGGCACCCGCATCGCGGCCTTTGCGGTGACCGAAGAGGGCGCTGGCAGCGACCTTTCCGGCGTATCGACTCGGGCCGTGAGCACGGACCGGGGATACTGCCTCACCGGCGCTAAGACTTATATCACCAACGCTGGGATCGCCGATGACTACACCTTGCTGGCTCGGGTATCGGGAGAGCCGGGTGATAGGTCAGGTCTTGCTATGTTCCGCGTGCCCGCCACTGCTCGGGGCCTAGAGGTCAAGCGCTTCGAAGTCATGGCTCCGCACCCAATCGGTGAGTTGATCTTGAATGACGTTCAAGTGGATCAACGGGATCTGATCGGAGAAGAGGGCCAGGGCCTCGACTTGGCACTGGGAGTCTTGGGGCGCTTTAGGACCTCGGTGGCTGCCGCGGCGGTTGGCTTCGGCGAACGCGCCTTGCAGGAGTCTCTCAACCATTTGAAGACCCGTGAGCAATTCGGTCGACCGCTCTCCAGCTTCCAGGGCTTGCGCTTCGACTTGGCCGAGATGGACACGCGCCTGGCCGCTGCGGCACTGCTGGTTTCCCATGCTGCAGAGTGCGTGGATGAAGAACGGGAGGCCACTGCCTCCGTGGCCCGGGCCAAGTTGTTCGCCACCGAAACAGCCGGCTGGGTTTGTGACCGGGCGGTGCAGCATCATGGGGGGCTTGGGGTGCGACGCGGCACCGTGGTCGAGCGTCTCTTCCGTGAAGTTCGCGCTCTGCGCATTTATGAGGGCACCAGTGAGATCCAAAAGTTGATCATCGCTAAGCATCTCTTGAGTCCAAAAACGGAGGATTGACCGTGGCTAAATTTCAACTGCACCTGTTCACCTGCATCAACACCCGAGAGGATGGGGACGCCAGAGGGTGTTGCTCGGCGCGTGGGGCGGACGAAGTGGCCACGGCTCTCAAGCGCAAGTTGTATGCGCGCGGCTTCAAGCGCGTGGTGCGCGCCAACAAGTGCCAGTGCCTGGATCAATGTGCCTTTGGCCCTGTGGTGGTGGTCTACCCCGAGGGTGTTTGGTACGGCAAGGTCACTCCGGAGGATGTGGATGAGATCATCGAAAAGCACATCGAAGGGGGTGAGGTGGTTGAGCGCCTGGTGATTCCTGACGACCAACTCACTGGTCTGGATCCCGGGATCCACAGCTCATGAGTGCTGCGGATGATTGGCCCTTGGATCCGGGCGCCGGCCTGGGCTGCCTGCTTTGTGGCTCTCCAGGGGACGCGATAGTCGAAGGATTGGCCACGGCGGCCCGAGAAAAGGGTTGGAGCGTTTGCCTTGCAACGGATCTGGCAAGGGAAGATCACCGGGAGGCGGGGCGGGAAATCGAAGCTGGCCTCAAGCGGTTGGCTCAGGTGGAGGGTGCCGGAGCGGATCCTCTCCTGATTGTGGGGGTTGGATCCTCGGGCACCGCTGCCTTTCTGCAGGCTTGCCGTAGCCGCCGGGTTGGGGCCTTGGCGATCGTCGATGTGCCCCTGATCTTGGGTGCTCTCGATGCCCAAAGGCCCGTGCAGCCCCTAGAGATGTTGCTCAACTTAGATGTGCCCCTGCTGCGCGTGGAATCCATGGGCCCTTCGGTCCTAGAGCCGGAGCACTCGCAGAGGGTAGACCTGCAATTGGACGCTTTCTCACGCGACCACCAAAGCCACCGCATCCCAAGTGCAGACCTCCGCTCTCCTCTGGTATTCTTTTTACTCGAAGCCTTCCTCTCGACCCACCTCGAAATACTTCCCTGAACGATGCTTGAACTGATCGACCTTGTGCCCGGCAAAGAAGTCCTTGGGCAATACACCATCACCAAGCTGCTGCGGGAAAATGGCATCTCCTCCACCTTTGGCTTGCAGGGGGAGGAATTCCCCGGCGGGGCAGAACTGGTTCTGTTTCCAAGTTACCTCTTCGGCAGCATCGAGGCAGCGACGAAGTTTTCCGAGGAACTCAAGCCTTGGATCCATTTTGACTGCTCATCGGTGCGGGCATTGAGCCGCATGGAGGTTCAGGGCGATGGGCTCGTGCTGCAAATCGGTGAGCAGGTGCCCGGACCCAGCCTGCGGGAGTTCTTGGCCGAGGGCGAGTTACTGACGAGCGGCGAAGTACAAATGCTGGGGTTGCGGCTGCTCGACGGGCTTGAAGCCTTGCACGGGGCGGGCCTTGTGCACGGTGATCTGAAACCGGAAGTGGTCTTCGGTAACGGCGATCCGGAGACCGCCATGATCATCGACGGCGGAGTAACGCCGAGCCTCTGGTCCACCCAACATCTTGGTGCCCGTACCCAGTTGGTTGGCACGCCCTTCTACGCACCGATCGAACAGTTCAGCGGCGACGCGCCCAGCGCTGGCTCTGACCTTTACAACTTGGCGACTCTCCTCTATGAGGCTGCCACGGGTCAGCTGCCTTGGAATGGGTCAGGGTTCATCGAGGTTTTCCAAAGCAAACTCGTGCGGCCCACTGAAGGTTCCAAGGCCGCCCGAGCGGTGGACCTTGCTCCCGGGCTCGACAACTTGCTGTGTTCGGCCCTGGATCCCCAACGGCGTGAGCGCCCGCAGGATGCGTCGGTCTTCCATGAACTGCTCACCGCGGCACTGAGCTAAGCGTTCTACCTTGAGCTCTGATAGCCTAAACCTGTGTACTTGGTTCTTGGACCACAACCTGGATGCGGGGCGCGCTGACAAGGTCGCCTTACACTGTCAGGGCCAGTCTTGGACTTATAGCCAGTTGAGCGAGGGTGCCGCCCGTTGCGCGGCTGCCCTACGCCGGCGCGAGGTCCAGCGTGAAGAGCGGGTGCTCTTGATCTTGCCCGATGGGGTCGATTTTGTATTGGCCTGGTTCGGCGTCCTGCGTGCGGGGGCCGTGTTTTGCATGGTCAACCCCCGGCTGTTATCCAACGATTTCTCCCACTATCTGAAGTACACCAAAGCGCGCATCGTGATTTGTGACCGGGAGGTGTTGCCCGAACTCGAGGATGCGATGAGGGGCATGGAGAACCCTCCCCGGCTGCTGGTTTCTGGCGGCAAGCCGGGAAAACACGAGAGCTTTGATGCGGCCTTGGCCGCCGAAGATCCACAATCCGATCTGGCGCACACAGCACCCACGAACTCTTCTGACCTTGCTGGGTGGCTGTTCACCTCTGGATCTACCGGGCAACCCAAGGGTTGCGTTCATACCCAGGGGGACTTTGTTTTTTCTACCGAGGCCTACGGACTGGGGCTCGTTGGCTACGAAGAATCTGACATCTGTCTCTCCGTACCCAAGTTGTTTTTTGGGTATGCAACCGGGACTAATTTGATGTTTCCATTTCGGGTGGGAGCCACAGTGGTGCTTTTCCCCGGTCGAGCGACTCCCGAGGAAATCCTGAGGCAAATTGCCAAGCACAAGCCGACTTTCTTGACCAGCGTGCCAACCCTGATCAACGGCATGCTCGACGCGCCAGAATTGGTCGCTGCCGATCTGGGTTGCTTGCGCCGCTGCATTTCCGCGGGAGAGGCCTTGCCCCAGACAGTTTATGAACGTTGGCTAGATCTCACCGGCGTCGAGATCTTGGATGGCATAGGGTCCGCCGAGATGTTTCACATCTACATATCGAATGCTCCCGGCGATGTAACTTTGGGTTCCCTGGGCCGTTTGGTGCCGGGTTATGAGGCCGAGATCGTTGGCCCAGACGGTGCCCCGGTCCCGGAGGGGGAACCAGGCCGATTGCGGATTCGGGGCGGTTCCACTGCGCTCTGCTATTGGGCGGACAGGCAATCATCCAGCGAGACCTTCCAGGGGGACTGGTGCACCACGGCGGACATCTTTCGCCGGGATGCTGAAGATCGTTTTTGGTATGAAGGCCGCGCCGATGATTTACTCAAGGTCAGTGGTATCTGGTGCTCGCCCCTGGAAATTGAAGAGGTCCTGCGTGGTCACGACTCCGTGCAAGATGTGTGCATCGTGCCGGGCAAGGATGCGGCGGGCTTGACCAAGCCCCTGGCCTTTGTCGTTCCCTCTTCGGGGGTTGAGGGGGGTGATGCCTTGGCTGCCGATCTCAAGAGCTATATCAAGGCGCGCCTTGCGCCTCATAAATATCCACGCTGGTTCGAATGGCGCACGGAACTCCCGCGTAATGACCGCGACAAGGTCGCTCGCCGGATCTTGGAGGGGGAAGCGACAAAACTGGAGCTGTGAGCGGTTTCTTTTGTCGGGGCGTGGAGTACCATGCCTTCGAAAACCACCCCAAAAAAAATGCACATCGCCCGTAGCACTTGGAAAGAGCTGGCCTCCGTTATGGGGCCTGAGTCGATTTTCCTGCTGCCCATTGGCAGCACCGAACCTCATGGCCCTCACTTGGCCTTGGATACCGATGTGACCATAGCCCAGGCCCAAGCAGATCGGAGTGCCCTGGTTTTGGAACAAGCGGGCATCACAGCTGTCGTCTTGCCCGCTATACCCTATGGGGTTACCCGTTTTGCCGGCGATTTCCCCGGCGCGATTTCCCTTCGTCCTGGAACTCTTTGGGCTTTGATCGAGGATTTGATTCTGACCCTGGAGGAAGCCGGCGTGCGACGCATCGTGCTGTGCAACGCCCACCTTGAGCCCGAGCACATTGAAGTGATCCGGGGAGTTGTTCTGGATCACTCGGAGCTCACCCAGACGAAGGCTCATGCGATCTTTCCCGATCACACTCGACGTAAGCCCGCCGCCCTGCTGTCCAAGGAGTTTCAAAGCGGCGAGTGTCACGCGGGCGAATATGAAACATCGATCGTTCAAGCGGTGGATCCGGAAGCCGTGCGCGAGAGTGCTCGCCAGGCTTTGCCAGCTGTAGAGATTGGATTGATCCAAGGCATCGCCGAGGGCAAGACGACCTTTGCTGAAATGGGTGCCGAAGAGTGTTACTGCGGAGACCCTGCCGCTGCGACCGCTGCCCACGGAGAAGAGCAACTCAATGTCCTCTCGACCATCGTCATCGATGCCTGTCGGGCCGCCTGGCCGACACTCTTTTCATCATGAGCGCCTACAGCACTGTTCTTCAGGTTCGCTTCGGGCACGTGGACCCAGCGGGGATCGCTTACTTTCCCCGCATCTATGATTATCTACACGACGTGTTCGAGAGTCTTTGGGAAGAGCACGTAGGCCAGCGTTATTACCACCTCTTGCTGGAGCGCCGCGTGGGGTTTCCGCTGGTGCACAGCGAGGTAGAGTTCAAAAAACCCCTTCGTTTTGGTGATCGGCCAGTGGTTTCAGTGACTTGTTCCAAGCTGGGCAATTCAAGCATGACTTTGCGGTATCGCTTTAGTCTGGGGGATGAGCACGTCTTGGAGGCACGCATGACCACGGTCTGTACCAGCCTCGATGACATGAAGCCCATGCCGATCCCCGAGGACTTTAGAAAGAGGTTTGAAGACCTCTTGGAGACAGAAGCCTAATGACGCGGATCATTGATCGTTTTGGCACCGGGTCTCCGGTCTTTAGTTTTGAGTTTTTCCCCCCTAAGAGTGACGAGGGGGCCGAGGCTTTGATGGCTACGGTTTTGGACCTACAGGAGGCAGTGAACCCAGATTATGTTTCGGTCACCTATGGCGCCGGTGGAACGACTCGCGAGCGAACCCAGCAGGTTGTGTCACGGATTCAGAACCAGATTGGTCTGCCCGCCATGGCGCACCTGACCTGCGTGGCAGCAACAGTGGGGGAGATCGACGAGGTGGTCAACCGCCTGGTTGCGGATGGTATCGAGAACATCTTGGCCCTGCGTGGGGATCCACCCAAGGACCAGAAAAATTTCCAGGTACCCGAAGGGGGGTTCGCCCATGCGTCCGAATTGATCGCGCACCTCGCCCGGCGTAAGGAACTCTGCATCGGTGCCGCCGCCTATCCCGAAGGGCACCCGGAGTCCGCCGATGCGCAAGATGATCTGCGTTGGACGATTCATAAGGTCGAGCAGGGCGCGTCGTTCCTGGTGACCCAGATGATCTTCGACAACGAGCACTACTTTCGTTTCACCGAACGGCTGCGGGGCTGCGGCGTACACGTGCCCGTGGTGCCGGGGATCATGCCGATCACCAACGTGGCGCAGATTGACCGCTTCACCAAAATGTGTGGGGTCGAGATTCCCAGCTCGCTGTCCAAACGCATGCACGGCTACCAAGATGACCCGGCCTCGGTGATGGCGATTGGGATTGAGCATGCCATCGAGCAGTGCCGGGACCTGCTGGCCCGAGGGGCTCCGGGCCTTCACTTCTACACCCTCAACCGCTCCCTGGCCACCCGTGGCGTTCTGGCGGCCCTGAAGGGCTGAGCGGGAGCCCACGGGACCGTTCCGGGTCGGTTACGCTGTTGGACCTCTTGGGGCACAATAGGTCCCAGAGGGCCCCTGACCGAGGGCTCAGGCGGGTGGAACGGTCCTTGCAATAGGGCCGCTAAGCCCATTGCGGACCCCGCCCAGCTGCCCTCTGCCATTCCTCCCATGAATTTCACCCCCCGCCACCTGGTTCTCGTTCTAGCCCTCGCCGCATGCCACGGGCGGCAGGTGCTGGAGGCCACTCCTGGTGTCCAGCTGGACGGGACCGCCTACGAGGCCGCGGGTCAGGTGCTCCTGCAGGAACGCCCGGCCCTCGACCACGAGGACTTGCACAATGTGTTCAAGCTCTCGCCCTCAATCATCTCCGGTGGAGAGCCTGATTCTGAGGAGGCTTTTGAGCGCATCGCGGGCTGGGGCGTCAAGACAATCTTGTCGGTGGACGGCAAGGCACCCCTGGTGGAAGCCGCGGCACAACTCGGCATGCGTTATGTGCACGTGCCCATCCAGTACAACGGCATTACCGAAGACGAATTGCTGCGCATGGCCAAAACTTTCCGCGAGTTGCCTGGTCCATTTTATGTGCACTGCTTTCACGGCAAGCATCGGGGTCCGGCTGCGGCAGCAGTGGGGCGTTTGGTGTTGGATCATGCCTCCCGGGAACAAGCGCTTGGGGAAATGCGCCAGTGGATGGGGACTTCTCCCGCCTACGAAGGTCTTTATGCCACGATCGCCAGTACGGGTATGCCCGAGATCGCACAGAGCGAAACTTGCGATTGGAATTTCACACCGTCAGTTGGAGTCGCTGGCATGAAGGAGGCGATGGTCATGGCGACCCGCGCCTTTGACAACTTGAACGCCCTGAAGAGCAACTCTTGGGTGGTGGATCCCACTCACCCGGATTTGGTTCCCGAACAAGAAGCCCTGCGCTTGGCCGAGATCTTTCGGCGCTCCCAGAAGGGGGATGATATGCGTGCACGTCCTGCGGATTTCCGTGCCCGTTACGAGGCTCTTGTCCCCGCCGCAGAAGAGCTCGCCGCCCTGGTGAGTCGTGCGCGAACAGGGGATGAGCCGGCCCTTGAGAAAGCAGCCGGTTTGATGTCGCGCATCGAGGGTTCCTGCAAGGCTTGCCACCAGCGCTGGCGGGACTGATTGGCGGGCGAGAGGAGTCTTCAGCTGGATTTGTGCAGATGCGGGCGCGGGAGTTCGCAGCCTGCTACCATGCTCGCACTGTGATTCCCATTTCCCCACGATTCCGCGACGCTATCACCAGAGCGCTCTTTCTTCACCGAGGCCAAAAACGCAAGAAGACCAGGGAAGAGCGTGCCCGCGGGGATGCGGAGGTGCCCTACGCGGCGCACCTGTTCAGCGTGGCAGCCCTGGCCATGGAACACGGGGCCGACGAGGACGAGACGATCGCAGCATTCCTGCACGATGCTGCCGAGGACCAAGGCGGAGAAGAACTGCTGGCGGAGCTCGAAGATGTCTATGGGTCCCGTGTGGCAACAATCATCAGGGGCTGTTCTGATTCCCTGACCGCCCCGAGCGAGGCGCGCGGTGAGTGGCGCGCCCGCAAGGACCGCTTCATCGAATTTGTCCGGACCGATGCGGACCCCTCCGTGCTGCTCGTGGTGGCTTGCGACAAGGTTCACAATGCCCGCTCGGTGGTCACGGACTTGGCGCGCTTTGGTCCGGCGATCTTTGCCCGCTTCAGCAGTGGGCAAGAGGGGACCCTGTGGTATTACCGGGCGATCCTCACGGCCCTGCGCTCGCGTGAAGCGCACATGAGAACGGACCTTCAACGTCTCCTGCTGGACGATCTGGAGAGGATCGTTGATCGCATGGAGCGCCTTGCCGCTGAGTGATGGGGACTAGTCGTCCTTCGGCTGCCGCACTTCGAGCCTCTGCTCGTAACGCTTGCCGCTTTCTTCCAGCACGATGAGGTAGGTACCGGCGGTTGCTTGGCGACCCCGACGGAAGCGTCGTTCGCCTCCGTTGTCCGATCGTGCCAGCCGTAGGTCCCAAACGATCCTGTGCAAGCCACGCTCCCCGGAGGGATCAAACGTATGGACGACCGTGCCGTCCCCGGATTCGATGTGCAAAGCCACATCCCGGCCCTTCTTGTTGAGGACGTAGTAGATCACTGCGCCGCTCGACGGGTTTTCCCCCACGAAGCGTCGGGTGCCTGAATTCGCGGCCTGGGGTTCCCTTGTACTGGTGAGGGCTGCGCCGAGCTCGAAGAGGTGCGCTCGTTCTTCAAACATGTCCTCTGAAGCGCCACGCAAGGGCCCAACGTCGACAATCCAGATCGAGCGCCCGTGGGTGCCGACAACCAGATCGTTCTTGGTCGGGTGCTGGGCAAAGTCGTGAACGGGTACCGTGGGCAGACCATCTATGCCGTTCATGCGCGTCCAGTTCTGTCCCTGGTTGATGGATGCATAGAAGCCAAACTCGGTTCCGAGATAGAGCAGGTCGGGGTTGACGCGATCCTCGTGCAAGGCTCGCACGGGGCCGGCGCTCTTGGGGAGCTTCTTCGTCAGGCTGACCCAGGTCTTGCCTTCGTCATTCGAACGGAAGGCATGGGGTGTGTCATCGTCGCTGCGGTGGCCATCGAAGGCCGCGTAGATACGGTTCCCGTCGTGTTGGCTGGCGAAGAGCTGGCTCACATAACGGCGACCGGGCATGAGTTGGTCGATGGTGTTCTTGAGGGGCTTCTTGGGCAGGGAGTGAGAGCTCAGCTGGAGTTCGTCGGCCCAGGTGGGGTCGTCGTCTTCCTCAGCTGTGTCCTCAGCTGTGTCCTCTTCCGGTTCCACAGCCTGGTCCCCTTTCGGTTCTGGCGCGATGGGCTCCTCGGCAGCGGGCAATTCAAGGGATGCCTCTGGAAGTGGCGCGGGGGCATCAGCGATAGGCTCCGCGGTTCCCGGACGGCTTCCATTGAAGTCGAACTGGAATGATCCGTCCACGCCTTTGATGTGCCCCGAGACGGTGTTGCCTTCCAGGTTGCCGTCAAAGTCGAGGCGCAGTCTCTTGCCCTCGAACGCAAATCGGAAGCTGTTGTCTTCCGCATTGAGGCGTCCATCGCGGATGGCACCATTCCCAATTTCGCTTTCGATCGATCCGCTTATGGCACCTTCCGCACCGACGGTCAAGTTCAAGTCAAAGCGCCCTTCAGCCGGGTCGTCGATCCCGGGGCCGACGGCGAAGCAGACCCAATCCCCGTTGAGGCTTTCATCAGCGATGGGGGTGGGGGCCTCCTCGGCGGTGACAACCTCGGCGGTGACAACCTCGGCAGTCTCTTCCGGAATCAGCTCTTCTTCGATGACCGCTTCTTCGGACACCTCGGTGATTTGTTCCTCTGCGATCTCTTCCGCTGGGACTCCCTCTTCCGCTTCAGGCTCATCGGCCTCCTCTGGAACCTCATTGGGGTCGGTGTTCAACGCCCATAGGTCGATCCAAGTTGCCCCGCCGTCCGGCGTGTGCCAAAGGCCTCCGTCATCGGTTCCAACCCAAAGCTCGCCAGCACTGAAGTGCGACTCGGTGACCGCACTGCCTGCGCCACGCTCGGTGGTGGTCAGGATATCACTGATCGCGCGGGCGCCACTGCCCTGGGAAACCGAGCGGAACACCCGGCTGCCTGCGCTTGTGTGAATCCCGCTGTTGTGGGGGCTCAAGATGAAAGGTGTGTTCCAGTTGAAGCGCGTGCGAACTTCGCCGCCTCCACTGGGCCGAATCCAGCCGGTTTCTCCGGTGGCCAAGTTGCGTCGGCCCATACCTCCGTTTTGACTTTCGTAGTAGACCAGATCTGGGTTCTCCGGGTCTACGCGCACCACAAACCCGTCGCCGCCGCCGATGCTAATCCAGTCGGAGTTCACGGGTCCAGGGCCATTGCTGACCTGGGCCCAACCGCCCCAGGTGCCATTGTCCTGCAGGCCGCCATACACGCGGTAGTTGTCCCGCGGTCCGACTTCCACGTTGTAGAACTGACCGATGGCCACATGGTTGTGGTGGTCCCAATTTTCCATGCGATCCCAGGTCACATAAATGCCCCCGTCGTTGCCAAGGATCATGTGGTTCCCGTCCGTGGGGTCGATCCAGAGAGCGTGGTGGTCCACGTGCACCGAACCATCATGGCCGTCGTTCTTGAAACTCTTGCCACCGTCGGTGGAACGCCATAGCCGGGTGCCAAGCACATAGACCTTTTCCGGGTTGCTCGGGTCCACGCGCACTTCCGAGTAGTACATGGGGCGCGGGTTGAGGGAGTTGATCCGTGACCAGGTGAGCCCCGCATCTTGCGAGCGGAACAGGCCGCCGAATTCCTTGCCTTTGGCGCCCTGGTCGTCCTGGGCGTTGGCCTTTTGGCCGCCAAGTCCAATGGAGAAAGGCCCCGAGCGCGGATAGCCCAACTCGTCATCCCTGGATCCTTCCTGTTCCGGACGAGGACCTAGGGTGAATTCAAGGGCCAAGAGTTCGCCTCCGCGAATGACCTCGGCCGCGACCTTGTCTCCGGCCGTGTGCTTGCGCAGCAGCTTCGTGGTGGCATCCCAATTCAGCAGGGTCTGGTCATCCACCCGTAGCAATATATCGTCTTCCTTTAGGCCAGCCTCGTCAGCCGGGCTGTCCTCTTCCACATTCGTGATACGTGCTCCCACTTCCGCGTCCACGGCGCGCACGCCTATCCAGGCCGCGTCCTCGGGCTCTTGGGTGATGAGTTCGGTTTCCACCGTGGCAAAGACCACGTTGGGGTCGGATTGGCAAAAGTCCACGCCAATGCGGCCCAGCATGACCGTGGGCAAGCCACTCGTACCTTCGGCGCTGGTCAAACGTGTCCAATTGTCGCCACCATCTTCCGTGCGCCAAAGGGCACTGCCCGGGCCCCACTTGCTGGCGGGGTCGTTGGTGTCATACATGTCTCGACGGCGTTCATAGGTCGCGGCCAGGATCACGTTGGGCTCGCCCGGCTTGAGGGCGAGTTCCACAACACCCGTGTTTTCGTCCACCTCAAGAATACGTTGCCAGCTCTCGCCGCCGTCTTGTGAACGGTACAGGCCCCGTTCGTCGTTGGGTCCCCAGAGGCGTCCAAGGGCCGCCACATAGATTGTGTTATCGTCGTCGGGGTGCACGCGGACTTCCGCGATTTGAAAGCTGTCTTCGAGTCCCATGTGATCCCAGGTCGCGCCGGAATCGAGAGAACGATAAACTCCGTTGCCGAAGGAGACCGAGTTGCGCGGATTGGCTTCGCCAGTCCCCACCCAAACGGTTTTGGGGTTCGAGTGGGACACGCAAACCGAGCCCACGGAACCGACCCGCTGGGAATCGAACTGGTGCTCGTAGGTGACGCCGTTGTTGGTGGTGTGCAGCAAGCCCCCGGTTGCAGTCGAAACCCACTGCTCGCTTGGGTTGTCCGGGTTGACCGCCACATCCGTGATGCGACCACCCATACAGGCGGGGCCTACCGAACGCCAATCCAGGGCATCGGCCCACTCAAGGGGGATTTCGCCCTCGACCTTGGCGGGCAGCCCCTCACTCTTGGGTTTGGGCTCATCCTCCTGAGCAAGAACGAGGGGAAAGAGGGGTAGACAGAGGGCTAGTAGGGGGAGGGGCAGTTTCATGGGTTTCCACGCGGGAATCGTCCGGATCGGACTAAACCTTGTGAAGAACCCAGAATAGGGGACTTGAGGCATCTGTGTGGGGTACCAACGCAAATGTTGAGTAGCGCCCAGAGGGCCTATTCCCCAGGGATAGGGGCCCCGGCCCCTGCTCAGTCCCCAAGGGTCACATTCAGACCGCCGGAGAGCTTGAATTGCCACCCGTCACCTGGCCCGTGGGCCAGCGAAGGGGCTAGTGGCCCTGTTCCGTGGGGGCGAACGGGGGCCTGGACGCGGTTGCCCGTGAGCAAGAACCGAGTCCTAGGGCAGCGCCCGAATGGCGAGGCCAGGGGCCGATGTTGGGTCTGGGCCAGTTTGCTCCACCCCGCAGGATTGCAG
>CALEMP010000006.1 GCA_937910685.1 uncultured bacterium | reverse complement strand
GGCTTCTAAGAAAAAGGCTACTAAGAAGAAGGCCACCAAGAAGAAGGCCACTAAGAAGAAGGCCACTAAGAAGCGCGCTACCAAGAAAAAGGCCACTAAGAAGAAGGCCACCAAGAAGCGCGCTACCAAGAAGAAGGCCGCCAAGAAGCGTCGCTGAGCCTCGTATCAGGACTTTCCCGTGAACAAAGGTAATCTAGTTGAAGTCATCGCCGAGGAACTCTGTGTCTCTCGGCTGCAGGCATCACGCCTCGTGGACACTGTCCTCGATGGTATTACCAATGGTCTCCGGGATGACGGAACTGTGACACTGACGGGCTTCGGAACTTTCGAAGTCCGTGAGCGTCCGGCCCGCGTTGGCCGCAACCCAATGACTGGTGAACCCATGCCCATCGCGGCAGGTCGCAAGGTCGGGTTTCGCGGCGGCAAAGGGCTGAAAGCTTCGGTCTGATCGTCTTTCTGACTCACACCGGGGCCAACACCAGTTTTGCTGGGGTTGGCCCCGGTTCTTTTGTGCCCACCTCATGGGCCGGGGTGGCTTCAGAAGGCGTAGGGGGCCCTACTTCTTCTCGGCGACCGGCGCTTCTATGCGCGGGAACAAGGTTCCCAGCTCGCCCAGTGCGCGGCCCCCTAGGCCCGAACGCCATTGGGAATTTTCAGCAGAGGGCACCTTTGGCCAGCCCCCTTGGGAAACTTCGCCCGCGGCTCCTAGTTGCTGCCACAATTCTTGGGCCTTGCCAGGGGCGAAGGGCGCTAACCAGCGCGCCAAGAGCGCAATCCACTCGCAAAGGGTGTTGAGTTGGCTGCCCGCTAGGACGGGATCGGTCTTGTTGGTCTTCCAGGGTTCGCAGCGCTGCATGAACACATTGGCTGCAGTGGCGAGTGCCAGCACGTCTTCGAGGGAACGCCGAAAGCGGAAGGCCAAGAGGTCCTTGCCCGGGTCCTCGCAGGAGGCGCTGCACTCAAACAATAACTTGTCCAAGTCAGCTTCGTGCTCTGGGGCCAACTCGGGGATCTGGCTGTCGAAATTCTTGGCGATGAACTTGAGCACCCGCGAACCCAGATTGCCCAGGTTGCTGGCCAAGGAAGAATTGTTGAAGGTCACCAAGTCCTCCTTTTTGAACTCCGCATCTGCGGTCTCGGGCAGGGTCGCCGTCAGATAGCAGCGCACCACTTCGGGGTCGATCTCCTTGAGATACTCTTCAAGGTCAAAGGTGCGCCCCTCCGACGTGCTGAACTTTCCGCCCGCCATGGAATAGAACTCATTGGCCGGGACAGCGTGGGGCAGGATGTAGTTTTGGCCCGTACCCCATAGCATGGAGGGGAACACTAGGCAGTGGAAAGGGATGTTGTCCTTGCCTATGAAGTGGGTCAGGTGGGTCTCGTCATTCTGCCACCAGAGCTTCCAATCGTCGGGTCGTCCTTGTTTGCGAGCCCATTCCTTGGTGAAGCTAATGTAGCCAATAGGGGCGTCAAACCACACATAGAGCACTTTTCCGCTAATTCCCTCGGCGCGATCTTCGGGTACGGGCACGCCCCACTTCATGTCCCGGGTAATCGCTCGCTCGGGGGCATCCTTCAGGAGTCCCTTGATGAAGGCCGACACATTCGACTTCCAGTCATGGTCCTCAATCCACTTGGCGATCTTCTTGTCGCGCAGGGCGGGTAGATCCAAGAACCAGTGGCTTGTGTTCCGGCGCTCGGGAGGCCCGCCACAAAGCTTGCAGCGCGGCTCTTTCAGGCGCAGGGTTTCGATCCACGTCCCGCAGTCGGGGCACTCGTCTCCCCGTGCGTTTTCTGCGCCGCAGTTGTAGCAGGTCCCCTCCACATAGCGATCCGCCAAGTACATCTCGTCCTTGGTGCAGTACAGCTGTTCGATTTCCCGTCGGATCAGATAACCCTGGTCGTCGAGCAGGCGGAAAAACTCTTGGGTGGTTTCCTCGTGATCGGGACAGACGCTGGTGCCAGACCAAGTGTCAAAGGCAATGCCCAAGCTGTCGAAGGTCTTCTTGATGTCCCCTCGCCAATGTTCCACGTACTCGTCGTAGCCCTGCTTGGCTTTCTCCGCGCCGATGGTGATGGCCACACCGTGTTCGTCAGCGCCGCAAACAAACAGGACCTCTTCGCCCATCTGTCGCAAGCCGCGCACGTAGAGATCGGCGGGCAAATAGGCCCCTGCCACGTGTCCCAGGTGAATGGGACCGTTGGCATAGGGCAGGGCGCTGGTGACAAGGTGGCGGGTCATGGGGGGGATGATACGGCCCCGGGGTCATGAAGCAGACCTTGGTCCCGTATCCAAGCGACAGATCAGCCATAAACTGCCGATGCTGAGGGCTGGGACCGCGAGAATCGGCCCCAGGATGGGGATGCCCACCAAGAAACCGCCGACCACGCCAAAAGCCCCGAAGGCGGGGGCTTGGGCCAGCATGAAGCCCATGCGTTGACGTCCGGGCCAGCCTCGCCGGGAGAAAGCTAGGTCGCAGAGGCCGATGGCCAGCACAAAGCCCGAGAGGGAAATCCACAGGTAGGTGCCGATGATGGGCACAAAGGGCAGCCAGATGAAAAGCACGAGCACGAGGATCGAGATCAGCGCGATCTTGGCGCTGGTCAGGAGCAAACCGAGCTCGTGCCCGGAGGCCCAGCGCAGCCAAGCCATGTAGCTCGGTTCCCGCTGGGTCACCCATAGGAGGGGCAGCAGGAACAGAATCGGCGCCAGCACCCAGGGCAGTACCGGAGAGAACAGGGCTGCGGCCGCAGCAAGGCCTGCGCCGGGTAACAACCACTGGAACGACCGGCGCGTGGCGCTCTCGGAGTCGAGCACCTCGGGACGGGCGCTGTGCATGCGCGGATCCCGTCCAAACCAGCGTGTTTCCAGGCGTGCTTGCACCTCGTCCAGAAACGGCCCGGCGATGACCTCAAACAAAAAGGTGAAACTCAGCCAAATGGTCAGGGCCAGGGCGATCAGGCTCGAAAGTCCGCTGAGGGCTTGCAGCAGCCAAGTGTCCGCCAACCAGGCCAGTGAGCTCTGCCACCAGGACGGGTCAGGTCCCGGATCGCTGGAGAGGGTGAAGAAGCCCTCGATCGCAGGGCTGACCCAAGCCCCGTGCAGCCAAGCGGCTCCTAAGACCACCGCCACAATCGGTGGCAGGAGCACACGTTTGAGCCCTGGGCCGCGGCACAGGAGGCTGGCACCCACGAGGGGGGCCCGGGCACCTTCGAGCAAGGCGCCCATCCCTCGTACCCTCGGCCGTTCTGCCCGCGGCCCGCTCCAGCGATCCGAGCAGTGGGGGCAGGTGCCCTCGGGCTTGGGGTAGGCGCAGGTGGGGCAGGGCTTGTGGGATGTGGGGGCCATGGGGGATCAGGGTTGCAGTTGGGGAGGCCCAGGGCAAGGGGGAGGGCCAGATCAAGGGGGCCTTTGGGCTATCCCTCGGTGGAACAAGAGGGCCTCTGACTCCTTCTTTGGATCCGTGCGGGGCTTCTTGCGCTTATTCTGATAGCGCTGTCCCCGGGGCAGCGAACAGTATTCGAGGCACCCCCCGCCCCAGACGACCCCATGGATCCCTATCAACAACTTGACTTCCTAGCCCTTGACGATCAATTCTCCGAAGAGGAATTGATGGTCCGCGACGCCGTGCGCGGCTGGTGCTCCGAACGCTTCATGCCCCTGATCATGGAGCACTTTGAAGCTGGAACCTTTCCCATGGAATTGGTTCCCGAGTTGGCGGAGCTAGGGGTCTTTGGACCAACGGTCCCCGAGGAGTACGGCGGTGCAGGTCTCAACAGCGTGACCTACGGTTTGATTTGTCAGGAGCTAGAACGCGCGGATTCAGGCCTGCGTTCGTTTGTCTCGGTGCAGGGCTCCCTCGTCATGTACCCGATCTTGGCCTATGGCTCGGAAGAACAAAAACAAGAGTGGCTGCCCCAACTGGCCTCGGGCAAGGTGATCGGTTGCTTTGGTTTGACCGAGCCGGACTTTGGTTCCAACCCAGGTGGCATGTTGACCACCGGCAAGAGGGATGGGGATGACTGGATCTTGAACGGCCGCAAGATGTGGATCACCAACGGCACTTGCTCCAAGGTCGCCATCGTTTGGGCGCGTACGGAAGAGGGCATTCGCGGATTCATCGTGCCCACGGATCTGAAAGGCTTTTCGGCGCCGGAGCAACATCACAAGTGGAGCCTGCGGGCCTCGATCACCTCGGAACTCGTGCTTGAAGATGTGCGCGTTCCCGCCGGCGCCATGATGCCCGAAGCCATCGGCTTGCGCGCGCCCCTGGGTTGTTTGACCCAAGCCCGCTACGGCATTGCCTGGGGCGCAGTGGGGGCGGCGGAGGCTTGCTTCGACGAGGCCTTGCGCTACTCCAAGCAGCGCATCGTCTTCGATAAGCCTCTTGCCGGGTTCCAGTTAGCCCAGAAGAAGTTGGCGGACATGGCAACGGACATCAGCTTGGCGCAACTCTTGGCCCTGCGCCTTGGACGCCTGAAGGACGAGGGCAAGTTCACTTCGCAACAGGTTTCGATGGCCAAGCGCAACAATGTGGACATAGCCCTGGGGGCCGCGCGCACCTGCCGCGACATGTTGGGAGCCAACGGCATCAGCCTTGAGTATCACACGGGTCGACACATGCTGAACCTGGAGTCAGTAGTGACCTACGAGGGCACCCACGACATCCACACATTGGCCCTGGGCCACGAATTGACCGGTATTCAGGCCTATCGTTGAGGGCTATTCGCCCTGGTCCTCAAAGGCCCGGCGAAAGACCTCTTGCAGATCGCTTAGGACCTTGGACAGGTGCGAGTCCTCGTCGGGCTCTAGGTTGCCACGGGTCTTGTCCTGCAGCATGGCTAGATCATCGATCAAGGCCTGGGCCATGGCCTGGTTCTGTTGCTTTTGACCGCTGATCGGATTTTCCAGCACGCCGCAGGCCAAGAGACCTTGGATCGAAAGGCGCGAAAGGAAAAGGCCAAAGTCACCCCCGGGAAGGGGCATATCGGCGGCGGTGCGTGCGGATTGGGGGGCGTTGCCCTCTTGGAAGTCAGTCATGCTTTAGCGCTCGATTTCTGGGTGTTGGAGGTTTTTTTTTGGCCCTTGGTGCGGGCAAGTGAGGCTGCCACGAAGCCGCGGAAGATCACCTGGGGCTTGAGCGGACGGCTCTTGAATTCCGGGTGGAACTGGACCCCTATGAAGAAGGGATGGTCCGGGATTTCGACGATCTCTACCAGGTCCCGTTCGGGGTTGGTACCCGAGAGGCTCATCCGGGACGCCTCGAATTGCTCACGGTAGGCGTTGTTGAATTCGTACCGGTGCCGATGCCTTTCGTCGACTGTATCCGCGGCGTACAACTGGTGAGCCAAGGTGCCGGGTTTCAGTGCGCAGTCATAGGCTCCAAGGCGCATGGTGCCGCCTTTCTCTACGCCATTCTGATCATCCATCAAGCTGATGACCGGATGGGCCGTGTGGGGAGAGTGTTCGAGGGTGTGCGCCCCTTCAAGGTTGAGAACGTTGCGCGCGTACTCGATCACTGCGCATTGCATGCCCAGGCAGATGCCAAAGAAGGGCACGCCATTTTCTCGGGCCCATCGAATCGCTTCGATTTTCCCCTCAAGGCCACGCTCGCCAAAGCCACCGGGGACCAGCACGCCAGCTACGCCTTCTAGGGTCTGGACCCCCTTGTTGTGCACATCTTCCGCTCGCACCTTGCGCAGCTTGATCGTGCAATTGTTGGCGATGCCAGCATGGGCGAGGGCTTCGTAGATCGACTTGTAGGCATCGTGCAGCTCCACGTACTTGCCCACGATGGCGATCTCGATTTCCCGGTCGATGGTCCGAATGCGCTTGAGCATGTCGAGCCAATCCACCAGATCCGTGACCGGTTCGCAATCCAGGTCCAGCATGTCCACGATCAAGCGATCAAAGCCCTTGTGGATCAGGTCCACTGGGACTTCGTAGATCGAGAAGTCCACGTCGCGCTCTTCGATGACGCACTCTTTGCGCACGTTGCAGAAGAGGCTGATCTTATCGCCCATCTCTTCGGTCATGGGCTGCTCGGTCCGGCACACCAGAATATCCGGCTGGATACCGATTTCCCGCAGCTTGCCCACGGAATGCTGGGTGGGTTTGGTCTTCAATTCGCCGGACGCTCGCAGGTAGGGCAAGAGAGTCAGGTGCACGAAGAGCACATCATCCTTGGGGCGTTCGAGGGCGAATTGGCGGCAGGCCTCCAGGAAGGGCAGGGATTCAATGTCGCCCACGGTGCCACCAATCTCGGTAATCGCCACGTCCACATCAGGCCCGCTGACTCCAGCGGTCAGGGCCTTCTTGATTTCGTTGGTGATGTGCGGGATGACTTGCACCGTGCGACCGAGGTAATCCCCACGGCGCTCCTTGGCGATCACCGACGAGTAGATCTTGCCCGTGGTGAAGTTCGAGTTCTTGCCCAACACCGCTTGGGTGAAGCGCTCGTAGTGCCCCAAATCCAGGTCGGTTTCGGCACCGTCGTCGGTCACATAGACCTCGCCATGCTGGAAGGGGCTCATGGTGCCCGGGTCCACGTTGATGTACGGGTCGAGCTTTTGCATCGAGATCTTTAAGCCTCGTCGCTCCAAGATCATTCCAATTGCTGCGGAGGTCAGGCCTTTGCCCAGGCTGGAGACGACTCCGCCTGTGACGATGATGTGTTTGGTCATCTTGATGAGGATTGGTTGCGTAGAGCGCTTGCCCAGCGCGCCACAAAGGCTTCGTAGTCGGTTCGGGTGTCAATTCCCCGCGCAGCACGCTGAGCGGGTTGGACTCGCATTCGATAGCCAGCTTCTAGCCAGCGCAATTGCTCGAGGTTTTCGGTTTGCTCTAGGCTGCCCACGGGCAGGGCGCAAAAGCGGGCGAGGGCAGCGGGTCGGAAGGCATAGACCTC
>CALEMP010000005.1 GCA_937910685.1 uncultured bacterium | reverse complement strand
GATGGAAGGCCGGACTACCTCTGGTTCAGGGACTGGAGCTTGCATATGAGGCATACCTTGGAACGTTAGAAGCCGGTGTCACGGCATAGCACGCCTCCCATGACCAAGCAACGCATCCTGATCATCTCGCAGCCCTACCCCCCCGATCCGGCCGCGACAGGAAAGTACATGGAGGATGTGGCGCTTGCTCTCGCTGCACAGGGGCACAAGGTGGAAGTCTTCGCATCCCGGGAGCGCCTTGACAAGCCGTCCGAGACTTATAAATCGAGTATCGAAGGCGGCGTCCGAATCCGGCGGTTCCGGTTCTCCTCCTTTGGCAAGAACAGCCTACCCATTCGAATCTTGGGTGCCATTTCATTCGCACTTCAGAGCATGATCGTCGGAGTCACTAGAAGGAGAATTGACTGTGTGTTCGTTTCCACTGCGCCGCCAACGGGAGCAGCAGTGGCATGCATCCTTGCAGGTATTTACCGAGCCAGGATGACCTACTGGGTCCATGACGTAAATCCGGATCAGGCGGTCGCCCTGGAGTTGCTGCCATCAAATCACTTGCTCGTGAAAACCGGGCGGGTGATTAGTAGATGGGTACTCGGTCGCGCGGACCGGATCATCGTGCTCGACGATGCCATGCTTGAGAGGATTGTCGCAAACGGGGCGAAGCCTTCATCAACCAGAGTGTTACCGCCGTGGCCACACGACGATTTACTCTCGCCCATTCCGCGGTCACGAGACACCTTCAGGTCGAAGCTGAATTGCCAAGAGTCATTCCTAGTCATGTACAGTGGTAACTTGGGAATTTCGCACTCGTTGGACACCCTATCCAAAGCAGCTAAATTGCTCCGTACTCACCCAGAGATTAAATTCGCCATCATCGGGCAAGGAGCAGGCATGGAATTGGTACGAGCACAAATCCTGGAGGAGAACCTGACAAATGTGACACTTCTCCCCTATCAACCTGCCGAGAAGCTCGCAGAATCCCTCTCAGCTGCCGACTTGCACGTCGTAGTTACTCATGATGAACTTGTGGGAATTCTCCACCCCTGCAAAGCCTACAGCGCTCTGGCGGTCGAACGCCCAATCCTGTCAATCGGCCCTCTACACTCCCCTATTTCTAGTTTAGTAAATGAGCATTGCCTAGGCTGGTCAGTAACCACGGGGGATTCACAGGCCCTTCAATTGGCTATCTTGGAGGCAGCCGCAGAATCTGACGAGAAGCGCTCATCCCGAACCTCCACCCAACGCCACCTGAAACACCCCCTCCTGAACAAGCCTGCCCTATGTGGCACTCTGTGCCAAGAAATCATAGGGACCCAAGAGGGCGACAACTGCATAGATAGCAACCTGAATCTACCACCCATGTCAAACAAACAAGGCATCATAGGGAAGTGATGCTTAACAAGCCCACACAACGAGGAAATCCGGATGGCGATGCTCAATAACACCACTGGCCGCGTGCTGCTGGCGGCCCCAATGCTCTCTAGAGGAGGCGAGGAACGCATTGTCGTTGCACTTGCCAACCGCCTTCTGGACCGGGGCTTCAAAGTGGCTCTCGCGTGCGACCTCTCAGGGCCACTGCTCGGCGACCTTGGTGATAAAGCAGAGCTCTTTGATGTCGATTTCTATAGTGGCGAGAGAAGTGCATACCTGCGCACGTCCAACACGATCATGCAATGGAAGCCGGATGTCGTGCACTGCCATGGGACACGCCCAGGTTTGAGCGCTCGTGCGGCCGCAATCCGCCACCGCTGCCCGGTCATCTGGACCGTCCAACTTCATCCACTCTGGGGCCCAAAGCTTCACAATTCTCTGATTGCACGCACAGCCTTTCGGATAGGCCTCTGGGGACTCGAGCCGTTTACGGCGACGACAGCCTGCGTTAGTCAAGCCCTCGCCCAAGGTCTAGTGGCCTTCGCACGACCAGTGCCTCTGCACTGTACCGTCGTCCACAATGCCATTGACACAAACAGGTACAGGCCTAACTCAATTAGCGGCGCCGCTTTCCGCCTAGAGCACGGAATCAAGGCCAAGCAAACTTTAGCCGCTATGATTGCGCGTCTAACACCGAGGAAGGGGATCACGATGTTTGTGGAAGCGATAGCCGCGGCGAAGGATAAAGATACCATGGGCGTAATTGCGGGGTCTGGTGATGAACTTCCGCAACTCGAGTCCCTAATCAAGAGGCTAGGCCTAGAGGATCGGGTTTTGCTTGTTGGGGAGATGATGGACCCCCGACCATTGATGACGGCAGCCGATGTTGGAGTACTTCCGTCCCGGGGGGAAGGCCTTCCTCTTTGCGTAATGGAAATGCTCTCATGTGGCCTTCCGGTTGCCCTCTCTGACATCCCAGAACACCAAGACTTTCGTCTTGCAGGGGACGCGGTCTCTTTTTTCCGCAGCGACTCTATTGCCGAGCTAGCTGCTCTGCTCGATCGAAGCGTTGAATGGCGGAGCCAACGGCTGAGCTCTTTGGCCCGCGCGAGCGCCGTGAAGCACTTCAGCCTCGATTCAATGGTCGAGTCCTATGTAGGGCTTTACGGCCTCTCCGATTAGGGACTGCTCTCCACTAGACTGCGCCGCAGATTGAGCACTTGGCGGCACAGAACACTCTGGATTGGGGAAGCTATTCTCGGAGGCCGAAAGGGGCCCCCTCCCAAGCTTGCCTCGTAAGAAAGCCAAGCTTCCAAAGACCACAGACGTAGATTGCCAGAATTGCGAGCAGACTCGGGACTAGGCCCAGGGCCGTGGTTGACAAGGGGATCGCCGCGATGACGAGGCTCACGAGTAACACGACTAGAAGCGTGAATCGCCAAGTACCCAGGCCAAGGTCCAAACAACCCATCGCCCGATGGTGGTGAATCAAGAGAGCTGAGGCCCACAAGCACTGGGCAACGCATGCGGCTAATGCGACGCCCAGGCTCCCCAGGAAGGGAATCAACACGATCGCCAAGCCGATCATGGGGATCGAGCAAATGGCGGTGATCTTCGCCATCGCCTTCGTACGCCCGTCCATGTAAGCGACCGCGCCAACAGGCCCTGCTAGCAACGCGGCACTTGCAGCCAGCAGTAGAAGGCGCAATATCCAATCGCCCCCTGTATATTCCGGTCCGAAGGTAAGGGCCAATAAAGGAGATGCAAGCGCCCAGCCTCCAGCAAGTATGGGACAGAGCGCAAGAACCAATACCCTTGTGATAGACCTGTGGACCCGTCTCAACTCGTCACGCTGGCCATTCTTGAGCAATCCCGCTGCGATACGCATCAAAGGAAACTGAAACAACGCTTGTATCAGGAGCGGAACAGTGGCCAGAGTGTGAGCTGCACGGTAGATACCGGTGGCCTCAAATCCATCAAGATATGCCACCAAGGCCAGATCCGACCTCATCAGAATCTGAGTGAATACCCCGTTGACGGTTACAATCGCTCCCATTCGCAAAGCGCCCCGAAACCCCTTCAAACGAAGGGGTGCTCCCCCGAACACCAACAAGCGCAAGAGCCCCAACCCAATAATGGCGAAGCTGAAGGCTCGCGCGAAGAGCGGGCCAGCGATTGGATCCCAGGCGACGGCAAGGGCGGCCCCACCGATTAGAAACGCCCCACTGGATAGCAACTGCAGCATACCTGCTCTTGCGAAGTGGCCAGTGGCATTGCTGGTCATGATGGCGAACTGGCCTGATGAAGCGATGACGATCAAGGCTATCCAGGTACCTTCCCCCTTGAATGCACCCCAAGCCTCATCGCTAGCATACACGCAAGCAGCCACTGCGACACAGGATGCGACTTTTACGGCGAATGCCGGCCGCACTGCGCCAGGCCCGAGCTCTACAACATACGACTGAACAGTGGAGCTCATCCCAAAATCAGAAAAGGTAAAGAGCATAACGCTCATCGCGAGGACAAACGACACGACTCCGAAGGCTGCCGGATCGGTGACTCTCGCAAGGATCACCAGCGCGGCAAACATCAGCCCTTGACTCAAGAGACGAGCGAGGCCAAAAGTGAGGGCCGCTCTGGAAATGTTGCTCAGGGGGGTAATCATGGCATCCAGTGGGGGGATATTATGCAAAGCCCCCGTCTCCGGAGTGGCTTTGATCGCATTAGTGTCGTGCCTTTCTACGGAGCCGCGACGACTTCGCCTTCTTTGTCCCCGCGTGGGCCCTGGTAGCCTTGTTTGATCGATCATGCGAGGTCCTTGGATTGAGAATCTTCTGCTCCGGCTTTGTCTTGAGCGCCCACAGACCCCTCGGCGATGTGCACGGAAGTGAGTCTTGACCGAATCATGCGTGCAAGGGGCCTCGCCTCTTCTCCCGCGCCAAGAGAAATTGGATCTGTCGTAACCGTAGCGTGACCCTTACCTAGACGCTGCCACGCCCAAATCGATGATGTTCGGTAATCTTGATGTCAAGGAGTCACGACGCTGCGCGCCGCCCAATCACTGCCAGTATTGGCCGAGATCCACGCCTGGCTTGGCGTAGCCGAGGCCCGGGTGCACCCCCAAGAGCAGAATAGGAACCGCGATCCACTACGCCTTGGCCCTTTTGCGTGCGCTCAAGGACAATGAGAACGATGGCCGCCTTGAAATCGACAACAACCGCTCCGAACGAGCGATGAAACCGATGGCCGTGGGCCGTGGGCCGTAAAAACGGGCTGTTTGTCCTCACCGAGGCCCGTGGAAAAACGGCTTCGATCATGATGAGTCGTGTCCAAAGTACCGAAGCGGCTGGCGTCAACGTGAAGCTCTACCTGTGCGATGTGCTGCAGCGAATTGGGACGGAATCTGATTTGCATAAGCTCCTGCCCCACGCCTGGAAGGAGCGCTTTGAGCCGGAAGTTCTGGCTAGGGGCAATGGACTCAATAATTTGTTGGTCAGGGATCAACGCAAAGAGTAGGCAGGGAGGCTCCTGGGGCTGGGTGTGGGGGTCATGCTACGGTTACTGTAATTGGCAGAAGATCAACGTGAAACGTTGCAATGGGGTTGCCTGATCCCAGGCGGGGAGCACGCGATATTTGCAAACGCCTAGCTGGATACAAACAACCGCAGCGCGCTGTATCCAACAACTGCAAGAAGAGGAGCTGCTCCGATCAGAGCGAGCGAGCCCAATAGAGCTCGACGAGAAGTCAGGCTGAAGGAGGCAATTATGGCAACCGCTGGGGCTATACTCAGAGTGTATCGGGCATTCGGTAGACCCCTGATCATCAGCGGAATCAGGACGAGGGCAGCCCAGGCAATAGGAACGTACAACAGGCGGTTGCCGGACTCTCTAACCAA
>CALEMP010000004.1 GCA_937910685.1 uncultured bacterium | reverse complement strand
GGATCCGCCGTGGGATCCGCCGAATCCGCGCTTGCCACAAAAAAACAGCCCGCCCCGCGATCAGGAATTATCCTGGACAGGGAAGGCCGTTGATTGTGGTTACCCCGCCAGGACTCGAACCTGAAATGACTGGACCAAAACCAGTTGTGTTGCCAATTACACCACGGGGTAATGCGGGGGAGAGAATAGCGATACGAGCCGCCCGGCGCGAGGGCCGCCCCCAAATTTCCTCCCCAGATCCCAACCCCAAGAGCGCCCCTCGGGCCTTGAGCGGCCTACAGACGCCCCGTAAGGGCCCGGATCCCCTGCACGAGGGCGTGGCTGGTGGCCCAAGTCAGGATCATGGCACGGCTCGCCTGGGGGGTCCAATTTCGCTGCGTGGTCCACAGCTGGCCCTTGTAGTAAACCCCAAAGGTCACCAAACCAACAGGTTTGTCGGGGCTCCCGCCCCCGGGCCCTGCGATCCCGCTGGTGGCCAAGGCCAAGTCCGCCCCGGCCCTCTCGGCCGCCCCGCGGGCCATGGCCCCCACCACCTGTTCGCTCACGGCTCCATGAACGCGCAGCAATTCCTGGGGCACCCCCAGCACCTCCTGCTTGGCCTTTGCAGAGTAAACCGTGTGGGCCTCGGACAAAACCGCGCTGGCCCCAGGCACGCCTGTCAGAGCCGCAGACAGCAAGCCACCGGTGCAGGACTCGGCCAAGGTAATCGTCTCTGACCTTTGCTCTAAAAGACGCAGGAGAACTTCGGCGGGATCCGCGCTATCCTCGCTGAAAATCCAGTCCGCGAAGCGCTCGCGGAGCTGCTCCACACGAGCGGCCAAGAGTTCTTGCACCTGTACCTCATCCGTGCCGCGGGCCAGACAGCGAACGCTGAGCACCCCACGGGCCGCGGTGACTCCCAGCAAGGGATTCTCGTCGCGGCCGACCCAATCCCCGCACTGGTCCGAAAAGACACTCTCAGACAAGCCCTGCAAGTGCAGGGCGTGGCTCTTGCGCACGCCCGACGCCGGCGCCGTAGCCAACAAGAGAGGCTCGATCACCTGCGCCCACATGGCGCGCAGCTCCCCTGGCGGACCAGGCAAAGCCAACACCCTTGCGTCCCCCAGGCTTGCCTCAAAGCCAGGTGCGGTTCCGCTTGGGTTGAAGAGGACGGTCGCCCCTTCTGGAATCAATGCCTGACGAGAATTCGAGGCGGGCATTTCGCGCTCGCTGGATGCGTACCAAGCTTCGATCTGCCCCAGGGCTTCCGGAGAAGAAACCAGCTCGCGGCCCAAGGCCCGGGCCACACCGTGGCGGGTCACGTCGTCCAGGGTCGGGCCCAGGCCGCCGGTCACAAACACCAGCTGCGCGTTTTGGGCCAAGCGCTGGATGCTCTCGGCGATCAAGGCTTCGTCGTCGGACACCACCGCGACTTGGCCTACCTCATGCCCCATGTCCATCAGAACCCGGGCAAGAAACGGCGAGTTCAGGTCCGGGTGCTTGCCCACCAAGAGCTCGTCCCCCACCGCACAGATCGCCACGGTTTTAGCGCTCATGCCAAGCCTTGTTCTGCGGCTGCATCCTTGCGGGCGGCAATGCGAGTCAAGATCACACCCGCCTCGTAGAGGATCACGATGGGAACCGCCATCAGCATCTGAGTGATCGGATCCGGAGGCGTCAAAATCGCAGCGATCACCAGGGCCCCAATCACCGTGTGCCGGCGGTAAGTAGGCCATAACTTTGCATCCACCAGATCCAACTTGGTGAGCGCCAGCATGATCACCGGCAACTGGAAGACCGCGCCCATAGCCAAGGCCAAGGCCTTGAGGAACTCCAGATAACTCCCTGCGGTTTGGCTGCCAACCCCAAGGGTTTCCAAGTTGAGGTCATCTAGACCCAGGAAATACAGGGCGTAGGGCACCATCACGAAGTACCCAAACAGCACCCCCCCCAGAAACAGGATCAGCGAAGCCGGCAGATAGCTATGGACCACCGACTTTTCGTTGCGGTAAAGGCCCGCCGCGATGAAGCCCCACATCTGCAACAGCAGGAATGGCCCGGAGATGAACATCGACACCCAAAAACAGATCCGGAGCCGCAGCAAGAACCCCTGGTCAGCGGAAAAGTGCACGAGGCGATCGTCGTTACGGTGTTCATCGTTGAGGACCATCACCTCCGGGTAGCCCTCGCTAAACCAAACCCCAGGGTCTACCTCTTCACCGGCGGCCTGACGCTCTTGGATGATCTCTTCGTAGTGTTCAGCTCGAGCTTCGTTGAGCATGACCATGGCCTTTTGGTGCGGCCCCTGAATCATGGTGAACACTTCGAAGCGCCAGGTGTAGACCACCGAGAACACGATCACCAAAGCAATCACGCTCTTGAACAGTCGGCCCCGCAGTTCCTCGAGGTGTTCCCCAAGCGTCATGCGCGAAGCTTCTATCTCGTGCTCATCGTCTGGATTAGGGAGGGTCGCCATGGCAGTTCAAAAGTTCGCGGCCGGACCTCTTAGAAAGAAGCCCGGCCGCTGCATAGGATCAAGGCAAGAAGGGTCTTCCGCAAGGAAAAGCCCTCCGCCTGAAGATCACTTAACGAAGAACCTGCGGATGTCCTCGATGGACACGATGGTCAATCCGGCGGCTTCAGCATCCTTGTAGACGCCGAGCTCAGAGATAGCCATGGGCTCCTCAAGGGGTTCACCGGTTTCCGGGTCGTTGTAAAGCGGGTCGCCCACGATCAGGAAGGCAGTGGACTTGTCCATCTTGCTTTGAACGTTGAGGCCAATTTCGCCCATCAGAGTGCGCAACTCAGCCTCGTTCCAGCTGCCGGAGAAACGGCCCGCCATGATGGCGTTGCGCTCGCCACCGGGGACGAACAGCGGGTTGGAAACCAGATCGCGCTCGACGATCGGATCGTACTGGTCCATCAGGCTGATGATCTTGCAAACCGCGCGGTTGGCTTCCACGTCAATCACTTCCACCGTGCCCTTGTGGGTGGTGGAACCGGGCTTGCCGCTCGTGACTTCGAAGCGCATGCCACGGCTGACGCGATCGCTAGCACCGAGGTTCAGGTAGGCAATGTTGAGGCTGGCGGAGGTGGCCAGAATCTCGCCATCATGGCCCTGCTTTTCCTTGCTCAAGCCCGATTGCTCGGAAATGGCGCGGGTCAAGGCACCGTGGCGGGTCCGGGCAGCTAGTCCGTCCGTCACGCGGCCGCGCTTCTCGTCGGCCAATTCCGCTTGGGAAGCCTTCCAGCTTGCGTCGGCAGACGTGAACTGGTTGCGTGCAGCGGAAAGCTGACGCTCCAGATCGTTGCGCTCGCCTTGGGCGTTGGACTGAGCGTCGGCGAGCTGTTGCTCCAACTCGCGGATCGACTTGTCCTTGGTGGTGGTCACCGAGGAGGTGGCCGAGTTCGCTGCGCTGACCTGGTTGCGCAAATCGGCAACCTGACCCTCGAGGGTGCGAATGCTGTTCAGGGTCTGCTGGTAGGAGCTCGCCGCTTGGGGCCAGGACTCTTCCCAGGTTTTCTCTGCGGCGGACATGCCGCCAAAGGCATTCTTGAACTCACTCAAGCCGGAATCAGCAAGAGCCACGTCCGAACGGGCTGAAGCGTTGTCGCGGTCGTACCAGCCGAGGATCTCGGACAGGCGACGACTGGCGTCAAGTGCTTCGGCGCGGCCTTGGTTGGCCAGTTCAGTTGCCGCTTCCGCAGTAGCTTTAAGTTCTTCCGCCTTGGTCCGGGCACCACTGGTGGAGTAAGCCATCATGGTGGCTCCGAGGAAAAGGACAAACACGAGGATCATCCAAATGGCGCTTACGCGGGCCGTGCCGCTGTTAGATCGCTGCATCATGCGTCGAGCCTCCGGATCGTGAACGATCCTGTAGGGAGGCGGGGCTTGGGGTTCTTGGGGAGGGGGGAGGACGGAGCTCGCCGAAGGGCAAGTCCCGTGTGGGGGGGGCACTAGATAACCGATAAGGGGGTCTGGAGGCAAGGTAAACAAGCCGCAGGTTGGCAAAGGGTGGGCCCCTTTCTACTCTACTGCGGTGCCAACTGGCCCCAGAAGGGGCCCTAGCAGCCTCCTCCACCCCTCCCTAGCCCCATTCCGCCCCCCGGTTTCCCTTGTCTTGAATCCTCCCCCCCAACGATCCCTGGTCTATGGCCTCCTGGGCGGCGTGGCCTCGGGAAAATCCACCGTGGCCGCCTTCTTGGCCGAACCAGATGGCCTGATCATCTCCGCCGACCAGCTGGCCCACGAGGTTTTACGGGACCCGGACCTCATCGCCCGGGTGGTCGACGCCTTTGGCCCAGAGGTCCTGGACTCCGCGGGACAAATCCACCGCCCAGCCCTGGGAAAAGTGGTTTTCGAGGACAAGAACGCCCGGGAGCAACTTGAGGGCTGGACCCACCCGGCAATTCGTGCCAGAATATCAGCCGACCTCAAGCGGGCCAGGTCCCGCGGCGTCCCCACCATCGTGCTCGATGTTCCTCTTCTCCTAGAGAACGATCAACAGCATCATCTAGTGGAGGCCTGCGATCATCTGATTTTCATCGAGGTCCCTGAAGAGGAGCGAGAACGGCGTGCCCAGCACAACCGCGGATGGACCCCGGGCGAAGTTGCCCGGCGCGAAGCCGCTCAGCTCCCTCTGAGCGCAAAGCAAGCGGCCGCCCACTGGACCCTGCGCGCCGACGGCACCCTCCCCGAACTCAAACAACAAGTGCGACGACTCTTGGCAGACATCGCACAGCACACACCCCCCACTTCCCCATGACCGCAACCAGAAGAAAGCGCAACCACGGCCCCAACAAGGGCCCCTTCAAGAACAAGCAAGAGCAGGGCTTCCGCCGCAAGAAGGGCAAGGGCTTCCAGGGCGCAAAGGGTCCTCTGAAGGACACCACCCTGCGCATTGATTACGAGGCATTGCCCAGGGATCTCTCCGCCGACGAAAAAGAGGAGCTGATCGAGAGCCTTCCCGAACTCAAGAAAGGCGCGGAGCCCGAAGCCGTCGAGCACGGTCAATTGCTCGCCATGCACTTGAACGAGATGCATGAGCTGGCAGAGGAACTCCAGATCGAGGACTTCCAAGGGCACAACCGGCGCGAGGCCATCTGGGAAATCACCCGGCACCGCATGGACAATCACACGCCGATTCATGTCAGTGGCGTGGTCGACGTTTGGGACCAAAAGTACGTGTTTCTGCGCACGCACCACACGGACTACATGCCTTCTCAAGAAGACGTGTTCGTGCCCCATTCCATTGCCGAGGCCTGCAGCCTGGCCAAGGGCATGACCCTCGAAGGGGTTTTGCGCCCGGTGGACCGAGGGGAGAAATACTTCTGCCTGGACAAGGTCAACACCATCGACGGAGACGAGCCAGAGGAGTCCCTGGGTCGCGCAGGCTTCAAGGAGCTCGTGCCCCTCTACCCGGAAACACGCTTCATCCTGGAAGGCGCCCCGGAGAACCCCCTCGAAATGCGCATCACCGACCTGGTGGCACCCATCGGTCGCGGCCAACGGGGACTGATCGTTGCTCCCCCGCGCACGGGCAAGACCGTCATCCTGCAAATGCTGGCCAAGTCGATTGTGGCCAACGCACCCGACTGTCAATTGATCATCTTGCTTGTGGATGAACGCCCCGAGGAAGTCACCGACTTCCAACGCAGCGTCATCGGCGAAAACGTCGAGGTCGTCTCCTCCACCTTCGACGAACCCGCCGCGCGCCACATCCAAGTGGCCGAGATGGTGATCGAAAAGGCCAAGTGCATGGTCGAAGCCGGCCAGGAAGTGGTCATCCTTTTGGACTCGATCACCCGCCTCGCCCGAGCCTGCAACACCGAAGCCCCCAGCAACGGCAAGCTGCTCTCCGGTGGTCTTGAGGCCACTGCCCTGCAGTTCCCCAAGCGCTTCTTTGGCGCGGCCCGCAACATCGAACACGGGGGTTCCTTGACGATCCTGGGCACGGCCCTGATCGAGACTGGATCCAAGATGGACGAAGTGATCTTTGAAGAATTCAAAGGCACGGGTAACTCGGAGATCGTGCTGGACCGGCGCCTCTCCGATCGCCGGATCTTCCCGGCCATCGACATCAACCGCTCCGGTACGCGTAAGGAAGAGCTGCTCTTCACCGAAGAGGAGATCGAGCGCGTCTGGATGTTGCGCAAGGTCCTGAACGAACTCGACCCGGTCGAAGCCATGGAAATGCTCATCGCCAAGATGCGCAAGACCTCGGGCAACGCCGAATTCCTGATGACCATCGGCTGATGCGCATCGCGTTGGCGGTCGGGCGCTTCGAGCCCATCGGTGGCAGCGAACGCTACGCCCTGGATCTGGCCGAGCAACTCTGCTTGGCCGGAGACGAATTGGTCATCCTCAGCGCAGGGGGCCACGCGCCCCTACCTCCTGGGGCCGAACGAATTGAGTTCGCGCCCCTTGGAAACTTCTTTGCAGCCAGCAAGGATTACCCCGATGGGGCCGCCGCCCTAGCAGACCTGTCCGTGGACGTGATTCTGCTGGTCTCGGGTGTCGCCCCCTGGGTGGCGCGCCTCTTGGCCCAACGTGCTCCCCTGGTGCGCTTTGTCCAGGACCACACCTTCTTTTGCCCGGGCCTCAACAAGCGCCGCAAGGATGGATCTATCTGTAACAGCCCCGCGCCCATGGCCTGTGTGCCACGGGCTCTGGACGGAGGCTGCTTAGATCTTCCCCGGGGCTGGGCGGGAGCGCGCCGGATTCTGGGCCGGGTGCGCGAGTTGGGTCAAATGGGCTCCGCGCGACACATCCTGGTGGCCTCCGAGTACATGCGCGAAGAACTCGAGGCGGCCGGAGCACGGCCCCGCGAGATCACCGTCTGCCCCTACTTCACCCAGGAACAGCCCGACCCCAACGCCTCTTTGCCCCCAGACCTGGCGGAGTTTTTCGAAGCCCAAGCCCCGCGCCCGGTTTTCCTTTGCGCCGCCCGCTTGGTCCCTGAAAAAGGCGTCGAATTCCTGCTCGAAGCCATGGCCCGGGTGCCGGACTGCGCCCTCATTTTGGCTGGCGAGGGGCCCCTCTTGGATTCCCTCAAGGCCGACGCCCAGGGCCATGGAATCAGTGACCGTATCCTCTTCACCGGCTGGATCGCCCCGCCCGCCATGCGCGCGATCCTGACCCACGTGCGCGCCTCCATCATGCCCAGCCTATGGGCCGAACCTTTTGGCATCGTAGGAATTGAAGCCATGGCCCATGCCCGTGCCATGATCGCCTGCGACGTGGGCGGTGTGCGCCAATGGCTCGAAGATGAAATCACGGGCCTCTTGGTTCCCCCCCACGACATCCCGGCCCTGGTCCAAGCCATCGGCCGCCTGACGGAAGACCCTGCCCTTGCCGCGCAACTGGGCCAAGCGGGCCAAGCCAAGGTCGCAGCCGAATTCCGTGCGCAGCGGCATGTCAAGGTCCTGCGCCGAGTCTTGCAAGAAGCGTTGGGGTAGACCCGACGGAGCGGTGCTCGGCACCGTTCCGCCTCAATCCCACATGGTCATTGGCCCCGGCGGATTCACTTCCATCGTGCCCTTGCAGCGGGGGCAGGGGCGGGATTCATCCCAGGGTGTGAGGTCGCTTCCTTCGCATTCGGGACATTGATTAAACTCGTCCGTTGAAATCTGAGACGGGCTGTTGGTTCCGACGACTACATCCACCACCG
This sequence comes from uncultured bacterium, assembly GCA_937910685.1. Classification (GTDB taxonomy): domain Bacteria; phylum Planctomycetota; class UBA1135; order UBA1135. The sequence goes on along the minus strand of CALEMP010000004.1, from coordinate 18,590 downwards.
TGCGGCAGGTGTTGCAGATCACGGTCTCGGTCTGAGCGATGAATCCACAATCGGGGCCCCCGCTGACCTCAGCAGAGTAGCCACAGCCCAAGCAACAAAAAGCGTAGTGCGTTCCCATGCCCACTAGGAGAACCCGTCCGGCCCCGTGCCGCAAGCAGATTCTGACCACCGCCGACCTGGCACCGGCTGGAACGCCTCCTGAGATGCTAGGATGTGAATTGCATGTGATCGCACATGCCCTTCAGCATGGAACCACGCCAACCAGCCAACCCCGCAGAATGGAGCGGAGGCCCTTCCGACTGGAAAGAGCATCCCCTGCCTCAAGAGCGGACAACGGTTGGTCTTGATCGAGAATTCAACGAAGAGGAGATGGCCTCGATCCGCCTGGGCTCCATCGCCCAGCAGATGGAGGATTCGCTGGTCACGGATTAGGGCTACGGCCTTCCGAGTCTTCTGCTCGAGCCCACGGTCCACGCGGCTTGATCGTGGCTCGGGCGGGAGAGCTTACGCCGAGCCCGCTGCGGCAAGGTGGAACCGCCCCCATGCCAATGCATGAGCCTCGACGTCATCCAACCAGGCTCGCAGTGGCGCGGCATTGAAGCCGACGGGAAACATGGGAATTGTTCCTGACCTTCCGTCGCCTGCGTCCACAACGCACTGCCTCGCCCCAATCGGTGCCGCGGCCCAGGATCGGATTGGGGTATGGCTCAAGACGTTTCCGGCCACGAGGCCAAGTTCGTCGAATGCAATACAGGAGAGATACCTACTCTTCTCCTTGTGCCGCTCACGATCGGCTGTCTTTGTGGGATCAAGAACAAAGGCGTCTTGCCCGGAACGCCCAGATGTGATCAGGACAAAGTCTGGGGCGGCTTCCCTCTTTCGAACACTATGCATCCCACTTGGATGCTTTCCCGGTGCCGTCAAGCGAGGCTCCACCCAGAGCACCATCTCGACGTTTCCTTTGCGGAGAGTGACGTTACCCCCGAGAAACAGCGCGGCAACGCGGTCCCCCAGCACGAGCCAGCCCATTTGCTCCAGGGTGCCCAGAAGTTTTGCCCCGCACCAGCGCTGGTACAAGAAGGACATGTCAGCCGTACTGATTGGTTCTCCGAGGATCTGCTGTATTTGCGCTGCTAGCACACCCTTGGGATTCAGTATCTCCGTGGCCAACAAGCGGAGCTGTCCCCAAACTGGCGAGCGTGGAAACGGCTTCGGAAATAGCGGCGAGGGCTCACGTCGATAGCCTGAACGAACGCGCACGGAGTTGACCGCCCGAGCCAAGTTTGCCTTGGCAGTTTGAATCGAGTCCCTCAAGTCGCGCAGTGCGTCTGCTTCGGCTCGGGCATAAGTCGAGTCTACTTCCCGGGAGGGAAGCGCATCCTCAAGGTACTTTCCAACGCGCAGCTCCGCTTCTTCAACCTGACTGCTCGTCCGACCGAGTAGGTGCAGAAGAAACCCGAGGGGCGCCAGATCGAACTCGATGACCACAACTGGCCGAAGCCACTCACGAGGAAGTAGCTTCCCATCCCGGAGTTCGTAGCTCCGAGGCGTGCGGGCCAGAACAACCCGTTTGGGGACACGAGTGGGATAGTGCTCCTCACGAGAGAAAGAAGCCTCCTCTAGGTTTGCCAGCAACCTGGGAACAAGGTGGCAGATGACTTTGGCTTGACGAAGGAGCACGGCCATACTCCCAGCGGACTTGACATCTGTCGTCGCAGAGACTGCATCGGCAACGCCAACCTCAAGAAGATCGGGAGAGAGTGCGCGCAGATCGCCAACGATGACTTCGACAAATGCGTCCGTGCTCGTCATCACTACGCCTGGGACACATCATGACCCGAGTTCAGAGCAAGCTCCCACTCGGCGATCAGACTCGATGCGGCGGCTAGCTTTCGGCCGTGCTCATCGCCCCACTTCTTTAGATCCGAGATTAGCAACTCATCGTTTGGATCATGAGCCATTAGGCCAACCTTGCTGAGTACCTCTTGAACGAGGACGAGATCGATTACCTTCCAGCGGTCGAGTCCCAAGCTATCCAAGGAGCGGAGGCATCGACTCAGGGACTTGGCTGCCCGAAGCGAGAACGAAGCTCCCCGACGCGACAAGAGAAAGTCCAGCGCTGAGACTGCTTCGAGTTCGTCTTCTTCAAGTTCCACGTGAACCCTCTTGAGAACCTCTTTGGTCTCCATCTCCAGATTGATCAATGCGGAGCGGTCGAGAACCCGAGGCGACAGAGGGCGCGTAGTGTGGTCACTATTGATCGTTGCAAGGAAGCTCAACGCGGGCGATAGGAACACGCGCGTTTCCGGGGAATCAGGCTGGCCTGCGACGCAGCTGCCTCCGAGGTCAATGAACCGATCGGACTCTTCCTCGTATTGGCTAACCGCCAAGACGTCCGAGAGCCAATGCTCCGGTTGACTCAAGTTGAACTCCTCGAAGACAACATTCCTCGGTCGCTTATCGCCTGCGTGCCAGGCCTTCTCTGCTCGGAGCAGGAACTTTGTGAACCCGGTAGGTTCAAACTTACCACTCACTGGGTTCACGTAGCCCAGCAAGTCCTCTCTACCTCGCCAGGTCGAACCCACTGGGATTGTGATCGTTCGATCGCGATCCGGATCGTCGAGGAGGCGCATCGCAAGATAGCTCTTGCCAACGCCCGGATTGCCACGGAACACGATCATCGACTTCGTCATCCCAGCGACGCGCAACATTTGCTCAACGCGCTCTCCGTAGCTCTCGCGCACCCAGGAGAAGCAAGCAGGCTCGATGCACTGGATGCGTTCCCCAGTCGTCTCATCCTCGTCTGCGGTCGATGGGGTTCCCGCCGCCGAGGCTTGTTCGCTCGTCTTGACGGCGCTCAAGGTTGAGGCGAGTCCCGGAAACTGTGAGAGGGTCGTTGAATCCTTCTCGCGACTCGACCAAACCTTCGTGTCTGCAACCGGGGCGGGTTCGTAGTCCTTGATCGCCTTGGCAACCTTCTGCCCCGCGACGTCGAGCCATTCCTCCAGATGGTCTTGGAAGTGCTGAAAGCGCTTCTTGTCTCCGGTTGCCAGCCATCCGTTCGGGTTTCCTAGAGCGGCATCGGCCACCTCACGGAATGAGCGGAGGAGCTGTGTCTTTTCCACACCTCTCACATACGGACCGCCGAATTTTGTATAGCGCGGGATGGTGACCTTGAGATTGCCAAAGCGCGTCCATCCGTCCTCATATGGAATAACGCGCCACAGCAGGCTCCTCGAAGGCCCCTCTTGCACAACGGCCTTGATGCGGTACGCGCCAATCAAGTTTTCCGGTGTTCTGCGTGCGAGCTTGCCCCGGGGCTCTGTCGCTGGAGGAGCCCAAAGCAGAAGGATCTGGTCATTGAGAAGCTCAGGGTTGTCCCCGATTAGCCAACCGATTCCGCCATCACCAACCATGACCGATGGTGCGTGGGTATCAAAGATGCGTAGATGGAAGCAATGATCGATCCCTGCGGCACACCTCTGTTCGCGATAGCTGAGCTCGCGGCCACAGTCCCAACCTTCGGGTTGGTCGCAGATCGTTCCATTCCAACCGTGGCGATGTGCGTTGACGGGGAACGCAATAGCCCCTCCGGGAATCAAGGGAATGCTCATCCAAGTAGGGTAGAGGATAAGAGCTCCAAAGGCAATCCCCGCGCCCGGTTTTCCTTTGCGCCGCCCGCTTGGTCCCTGAAAAAGGCGTCGAATTCCTGCTCGAAGCCATGGCCCGGGTGCCGGACTGCGCCCTCATTTTGGCTGGCGAGGGGCCCCTCTTGGATTCCCTCAAGGCCGACGCCCAGGGCCATGGAATCAGTGACCGTATCCTCTTCACCGGCTGGATCGCCCCGCCCGCCATGCGCGCGATCCTGACCCACGTGCGCGCCTCCATCATGCCCAGCCTATGGGCCGAACCTTTTGGCATCGTAGGAATTGAAGCCATGGCCCATGCCCGTGCCATGATCGCCTGCGACGTGGGCGGTGTGCGCCAATGGCTCGAAGATGAAATCACGGGCCTCTTGGTTCCCCCCCACGACATCCCGGCCCTGGTCCAAGCCATCGGCCGCCTGACGGAAGACCCTGCCCTTGCCGCGCAACTGGGCCAAGCGGGCCAAGCCAAGGTCGCAGCCGAATTCCGTGCGCAGCAGCATGTGGAGACTCTGCGCGGGGTGCTGGATCGGGTTGCTGGGTTGAATCTAGCACCACACCAATAGCACTGTAGGGCCGGCCCTAGTGCCGATTAGGGCTTGACCGGCCATGATCCCGTTTGGCTCCGTGTCACCGACTCGGATCAGCGGCCACAAGGGCCGCATCCAAGGAGCGCTGCATGGAACCTAAGCCGATCCGCGAAGCGGTGGCGGCTTCCAGTTCTTCCAAGGCCAGGGCCATCCAAATCAGCTCTTCACGGCGTTCGCCGATGCCTGCGTCAAGGGCATCGCGGTAGAGGCTGAGGTAGTGTTCGTGGGCTGCGGCCTTGGAATCCAAATGTTTCCAATGAACCAAGAGGCGGTTGCGCTCGATTGCAGCGCGCACGATGTTGTCGGGCACCACGCGGCCGATCGTTCCCCGGTGATGGTGTTCCACCACGCTGGCGGGGATTTCCAAGACCTTGCGGCCGCGCCGCCAGGCGGTCAAGCCCAGGTCGGTGTCTTCGAAGTAGAAAGGAGCCAAAAGGGGATCAAAACCGCCCTCGGCCAAGAACTCTTCCCGGCGTACCATCATGGCGCCGCCCAGGGGAAAGGGAATCGGCAGGGGATCGCTGCAATCGGGGTCGGGAGTCAAGGGTTGACTGATCAGGCGCCCACCGTCCACCAACATGCGCTGGTGAGTCTCGGCATGGTTGGGGTCACCGTTAAGTAACACGCGGGGGGAAACCGAATGCACGTTTGGATCGGCCATGGCTTCCACCAGGGGACTCAAAAATCCGGGCCGCACGCGCACATCGGGATTGAGGCAGAGGAGCAACTCCGCCGTGCCGAGCCGGGCACCTGTCACGAGGGCTTTGGCAAAGCCACCACAGTCTCCGCGCACGATCACGCGTACCTTCCCTGGGAAGCGCTCGGCAATCCAAGCAGCCAAGAGATCTTGGCCTGTGTCATCCACCACGGTCAACTCGTCGTCGCAGGCGCGAGCTTCGAGCTCTTCGATCAGGAGGGGCAAGTTTTTGGCCAACAGATCCCGGTCGTCTAGGGCGGGAATGACCACTGCAACGCGTTGATTCATGATTCGTCCTCCTCATCGTTGAGAATTCCATCGGGGGCGGACCAGTGCAGGCCCTCGGCGTCGTCCACCTTGGATTCGGCCCGCTTGGAATCCTCTGGCCCCGGCCCAGTCCATTCGGGATCCATCAGGGGCGGCAAGGGCGCCGAAGGTTCCGGGCTCAACTCCCAGGAGCGAATGCGGTCTGCCAACTCGGGCGAGGCCAGGCGCGCCAGCAAACGGTCGGAACCCTCCCGAGCCGCCAGCATCTCTTGCCGTCGCCAAGTGAGCTCACCCATGGAGCGCGCTGCGGCGGCGCGCATACCCGCGAGGGCTGCGGGCAACTGATCTGCAGCCAGAGTCTTCGCTTCAGACCCCTTGCTCTCCAAAATGCCAGCGATGCTGGCCAGTTCCGCATACAACCAATGTTCGTGGGAATGCATGGCCACCAATTCCCGTTCCAAAGCCTCATGGGCCTCAAAAATCGCAGCGGGATCCTTGGCGGGATCTTCGCCCTCGGGCACCGAGTCTCCGGTCAAGCGCTCGCGTACCCAGCGCAACTCCTGTTGACGTGTTTCCAAAACCCCGCGCATCCACTCCCTCTCTTTTGCCAGAGCAGCTAGGGCCCGGGTGGCTTCTGCGGCAGAAGCCTGGGCTGATGTAATGGCAGCCTCCCCATCATCCGCCTTTTCCTGCAACCAGCGGTTTTCACGGCGCAGTTCTTCAGCGGTCTCCTTGAGCCACTCGGCCTCTTCGGCAGTCTGCTGGCGAGATTCGGCGGTCCACTCCTGGGACTTTTGGGCCTCTTCTGCAGCAGCCTTAGCAGCAGCCTTTGCTTTCTCGGCTTCCTCGGTAGCCTTTTGAATGGAGTCCTCAGCCCAGGCACGCAACCTCTGCCCCTCTTGCTCGGCCTGGTCCAAGGATTCCCGGAGCCAAGAGTTGGCTTTCTCGCTCTCCCCCTGTTGTTCGCGCAACCAGTCGCGCTCCTGCTCCAAATCATCCTTGGACTCCTTCAACCAATCCCGCTCCACGCCGGTGGTCTGGGCTCCCTGATCCACCTGACCGCCAAGCCACTGGGCGCGTTTTTCAGCGTTGGCAAGTTGCTCCTGGAACCAGCCCGCGCGCTTCTCCATTTCATCCCGAGCGAGTTCCATGTTCGCCACGCTTTTGCGCAGCCACTCCAAAGCACGATCGTGATCGAGCAACAGGTCTCGAGTGGGAGACCCTGAAGCCACCGCTTGGGTCAAGAGGTCGGCGGGCTGCTCTGCCACACCCATGCATTCCCCCAGTTTCTCAAGGCCGCGCTGCACGCGCTCGAAAATGTCCCGTGTGGGCAGGGCATCCAAGGCAGCAAACCGCTTGGCAAAGGGTTCCACGCTGGCGGGCAAGAGCGGCAGAGCCTTGTTCTCACGCGCCTTCTCCAGCAACTCGCTGTAGGTCTGTCCATAGGCTTGGGCTTCTTCGTCAATCGATAGGGGCGGCGTGATACCCATCACCAATCGTTCAAAGAGTCCCTCCTCATCAATCAAACGTCGCAGGGCAACTCTTAGGGCCTTGGGGTCACCTTGAGTGAACAGCAAGCCATCTTCCCCGTCCCGAACGCTCTCCCTGAGGGCTTCAGTGTCCGAAACCAACACCGGCCGACGGGCGGCAAAGGCTTCGCGAATCACATAGGGCGCGTTCTCCATCCAAAGGGACGGCACCACCACCAGGTCCAGGCCACCCAGGATCTGAGGCAACTGGTCGCGGCTGTATTCTCCGTGCATCTGGGCCCCCACCTCGGCCGCCCGTGCCCGCAGGATGCGCCCATAGGCGCGATCATGGGAAGCCCCGTGGATGTGCAATTCCGCCTCGCCCTGCAATGGACCAAAAGCCTCAAGCAAAGTATGCACGCCCTTGTGCTTGAGCAACCCGCCAATGAACCCAATACGCAAGGGTCCTCCATGGGAGCGAGCCGCGGGTAGATTGCTCAGGTGATCCGTTGGGATACCACTGGCTCGGAATTCCACTGCCCGCCCCAGGGCACCGCCCAAGCGCCTAGCCAGCACCTGAGATGTGGCCACACGCTTGTCGATCTTGGCAAATGTCACACGCATGTGCTGGGCGCGTAGGCGCACTTGTTCTCGCGCCTCCGCCAGCCCACCGTCCCGTTGGCCATCGAGAATTGCGCGCAAGGTCACCGCCGATGCCTCGCCAATCTGGTTCTCAAACCCAGGCTGATCCAACAACACGGTTCCGTGGTGATCGCCCAGGTGATTCAACTTGTCGAGAAATCCCTGGGCCTGAAGAACCCGCGCCTGCATCTCAAGGTCGCCACACTCAAAGGGCACCAAGTCCGGCCGCATGAGGGTCAAGGTTTCGTGGACTGGAAAGAAATCATGGGCCGTATAGACCAGAGGGACCCCGCGCCGCTCGACTTCTTCGATGGCCGCCGCGCCCAACTGAATCATGTGCTGTAGATGCACCACATCCGGCCGTTCGCGATCCAAGAACGCTCCCACTGCCCGGGCCATGTGGCGCGGATCCATGGTCCCTTCCACCTGCACCCAAGTGACCCCATACCCCTCGGCTCGCACCTCGCGCCGCTGGGAGTATTGAGCTCGACCAGGGGAGTTACAGGGTGCAAAGACCTCTACCGCAAACCCCGCACGAGCGAGAGCCTCGGCGAAAGCCTGGGTGTGGGTTTCGACCCCGTGGGTCGCCCGGGGCGGAAGCCCATGAACAAATAAACCTATACGCATCTGGCCTTAGGATAGGAAAGGGAGGCTGCCAACTACCAGATGGAAGCCACAATCCTGCTCCTAGGCGATGATTGCGGCTCTATGGGGCTTCCTCTCCCCCAGAGGGGCCTGTGGTTAGAAACCCACGAGGACCGAGTCGGACCCTGCTTTCACGGGCAATTCCAGGTTCACTTCTGGCTCTCCGGTGACGTGCGCCTATTGCTCGTTCCAGGCGAAAAACAGGACTCCTTGGATTTCATGGCTTGGTGTGCAGCAGTTCTCCAAAGTGCACCCTGCAGAAGCAGGGGCCCGACGAAAAGAGGACCCGCCCTCAGGTCCCGCTCTTACGCAGAATCACATCCGCCACCACGGGGGCGATCAGGACTGACTCGGGGCGTAAAGAGCGCTCTTTCCATTCAACGAGGAACGACTCGTAATCGTCGCGCGCAAAGTGACCATGGCGCACGAGTCGCCCAAGGTAGCTTGTCAGGAAATCGCCAAGCCAACCCCATACGGGTGACCCGGGCCATCCGGTGCGGGCGTTGATGGTGAAGGACTCCACGTCCAGACCTGCCTCACGGGCGAGGTCGGGCACCTTCTCGGCGATGTTGATCGTGCCTCCGCCGCGGTCCCAACTGGCCATGCAGGCGTCGATGGCGGTGTCGAACGCTTGGCTGCGGGGCAGCAGCCTCATGGCGCTCCAATCGACGTACTCCTGCAAGATGTAAGCGCCACCAGGGCGCAAGGCGCCTGAGACCTGCTCGAACACAAGCGGGACATCGGGCAACCAGGAGAGAATCCAACGGCCGTAGACCGCATCCAAACTGCCTTTCTCAATGCCCAGGTCTTGCGCGCGCCGGACATGGGCTTCGACCCAGGTGATGCCCCTCTTCTTTGCCTCCTGCAGCAAGTCTTGAATGCATGCTGGGCTCTCGTCGCAGGCGATCACATGGCCATGGGGTTCGACGATTGTGGCGAGTTCAAAGGACGTGGTCCCAGGGCCCGAGCCCAGATCCAAAACCCTCATCCCCGGGCCCAAACCGGCCCTTCGGACTAGCCTGCGCAAATCCTCGGCCCACACCTCGTGCTGGGTCCACAGGCGCTTTAACTCAACGGGATCGACCCCCAGGATGTACTCTTCCTGGGGCTCTGGATTTTCCTCAGATTTCATGGGTGCACCAGCGCTTCGTCAGCTTCTAGAGGTCCTGCTCTTCCAACCAACGCTCGCAATCGATGGCAGCCATGCAACCGGTACCAGCAGCAGTAATCGCCTGTCGATAGGTGGCGTCCATCACATCGCCGCAAGCAAAAACACCCTCGACGGAGGTAGCAGTGCCACCTGGAGTGACGGCCACATAGCCTTTGTCATCCAGCTTGACCTTGTCCGTAAAAATCTTGGTGTTCGGCGAGTGACCGATGGCAACGAAGAGACCTTCGCACTCGAACTCCTGGGTCGAATCATCGGTGGTGCTGCGAAGAGTGATCCCCTTGACCTTGCCGTTTTCCCCCGCGTGAACTTCCTCCACCGTGTTGTTCAAGGCCCACTCGATTTTCGGGTTGGCCCGGGCGCGGTCCTCCATGATCTTGGATGCGCGCAGACCTTCTCGGCGATGAACGATGGTGACCTTGGAGGCAAAACGGGTCAGGTAGTTGGCCTCTTCCATAGCGGAGTCACCGCCACCAACCACGACCACTTCCTTGTCCGGGAAAAACGCCGCGTCACAGGTGGCGCAGGCGCTGACGCCGTGCCCCATCAAACGCATCTCTGAATCAAGGCCGATCAACTTGGCGGTGGCCCCCGTGGAGAGAATCACCGACTGGGCTTGGATCTCGCCAAATTGTGATTTGATCGTGAAGGGGCGTTTGGAAAAGTCCACTTCCGTGACCTCGTCAAAACGAACATCCGTGCCGAACCGCTCGGCCTGCTTGCGCAGGTCCTCCATCATCTCCGGGCCCATGACTCCCTCGGGATAACCGGGGAAATTCTCCACATCAGTGGTGATGGTCAGCTGGCCGCCGGGCTGCATGCCCTGGAAGAGGACAGGCTTGAGGTTGGCGCGGGCGGTGTAGATGGCTGCTGTGTAACCGGCGGGACCGGAGCCAATGATGACGACGTTGTGCAATTCAGACATGGGGATTTTGGGAGGGTTGGGGCCGGAAAACACTGAGGTTCCGGGCGCAGAGTGTAGTCCCCCATCTCAGAACCTCAAGGTGTAGGGGCCGGCAGACCCAGGCAAGATTTAGCTCTCAGGAGTGTTATCTGGATTCTAGAGCAAGGGAGCGGTGCTTGAATGGCGCGTTAGGAACTTGCAAGACATCGGATACGATAAGATGTGGGCAGGGGCTCGGTTCCTTGAGTACATTGGGCGGCTTGGCACGGCTCCTCCATATTCCCCATTCCCCACGTTTCGCCTGCAGCGTCGGAATGATGCTCTTGCTGCTGGGCTGTAGCGGCGGCTCCGAATCCTCGGGTGGTACAGGTTCAGGGAGCGGGTCGGGAGGGGGCGGCACCGGAGAAAACAACTCAGCCGTCCCAGGTGCCAGTCGTGATCAGGCGCACGATGCCCTGGATGTGGACGACCCCGGCGGCGGTGGCGGTGGCGGCGGCGGCGGCGGCACGAGCGGCAGGGACCACGAACAAGAGGGTGGCCTAAGCGAGTGGGATGCTGGCGGCGGCGGCGGCGGCGGAGGCGGCGGAGGCGGCCCCGATTTCGGAACAGCGGACCCTGACGACTTCGGCCACGCGGAAATCCTCGAGTGGACCCTAGAACAACCCGCTCTGCGCACCATCTCGGTCCATTGGGTCACGAGTGCTCCTAGCCATGGGCGATTGGACTGGGGCACAGACCAAGACATGGGCGCAAGCCAATCCAGTGGCGAGCCCCTCGCCACCGAACACACGGTAACCTTGTCCAACCTGGGCGAAGGGGTGACCTACTTTCTCCGCATCAGCGCCCTAGGTCCCGACGAGTCCATCGATACGGAAGGACCCTTTTCCGCAACGATCGACTCCCCGGATGGACGCAGCGTCACCGGCACCCTGCGCAAGTGGCAGCCAGTAACCTTGACCTTTGTGGGACCTCTCTTCAGCGAAGCAGACGAAACACCCAACCCCTTCCTGGATCGGCGTCTTTGGATTGACTTCAACGCGCCATCGGGTGCCGTCATGCGCACGGAAGGTTTCTTCGCTGGCGATGGATCCGGCGGCAGTGCTGGAAATGCTTGGCAAGTGCGGGCAGCTTTCTTCGAAGAAGGCGATTGGGAATACACCGTGCACTTCCGAGAAGGCTCTGACGTGGCCACAAGTCTCGACCCCACTGCCGGGCAGGCGGGAATGCTGGAGGGAATCACCGGCATCTTGCCCATGGGCCCGCGGGATCCCGAGGCACCCGGTTTCTTGAAGTATGGCGCTCTTGAATATGTGGGCGAGCACTACCTCAAATTTCGGGATGGGCCCTATTTCCTGAAGGGCGGCACGGACAGTCCTGAAAACCTTTTTGGCTTCGAAGGCTTCGACGGTACCTGGGATGAGCCCGGTGGCGTGGACACGAGCGGCCTGCCCGAGGGGCTGCATCAGTTCCTGCCCCATGTGCAGGACTTTGGCAGCGCAGGACTTGGAGATGACACCAGCCCCTTGTTCACATCCAGCACCACTGGCGCTGACTCGCGCGGACTCGTGGGAGCCCTCGATTACCTCGCCAGTCGCGGGGTTAACTCTGCTTACTTCTTGCCCATGAACCTGGGGGGTGACGGGCGCGACACCTGGCCGTTCCTGGGCCCCATGGATTCCGCATCGGACAAGCTGCACTACGACCTCTCGAAACTCCACCAATGGAACCAGGTCTTTGCCCATGCCATGCGCCGGGGCATTGCTTTGCACCTTGTGTTGGGCGAAACCGAGTGGAATAACGAGCACTGGCTCGACAACGGTTTCCTGGGATCCGAGCGCAAGATCTTTTACCGCGAATTCGTGGCACGCTTTGGACACCACCCGGCGATCAAGTGGAATCTAGGCGAGGAATCCAACCACCAACTCGCGCAACTCGACCAATTCGCCGACTGGATCCAAAGCATCTTGCCCTACGAGCAACCTGTCGCATTCCACACCCATGGGATTGGACCCAACGGCGACTATGAGCCCTACACCAGCGCCCTCGGCAACCCCCACTTCCAAGCCACATCTCTGCAAGGTTCCCCGGATCACTCGGGCAACATCGTCGAACGCTGGCGCACGGATTCCGCAGCCGCCGGGCACCGCTGGGTGATTGACTTTGATGAACAAACCACGGGCTTGACCGACAGCAACGTGAACTCCATGCGTAAGCTGCACCTGTGGGATGTGTATCTCTCCGGTGGACAATTGGAGTGGTATTTTGGGTACCACGGACTGCCCCTGGGCGGAGATCTGCGCACCGAGGACTTCCGAACCCGCGAAGCCATGTGGGACCAAATGCGCTACGCCCGGGAATTCCTGGAAGACCTGCCCTTTTGGGAAATGCAACCCCAGGACAGCCTGCTCTCCGAGGAGCGGCAGGCCTACGGAGGCGGTGAGGTCTTCGCCAAACCCGGTGAGGTATACGCATTCTACATGCCCGTGTCGGACCTCCCCCCGACCCTCGACTTGAGCCTGGCACCAGGCGTCTTTCACCTGACTTGGTTCGACCCGCGGAATGGAACCTCGCACCCGGTCGCCGCCCCCATCACCGGCGGAGCACCCGTGTCCCTGGGCCTGCCTCCCTACGCCCTAAGCCAAGACTGGGCCGCGTTGGTCCAACGGGATTGAACCCGCCGGGGGCGCTTCACTGCACCAAGCCCGATGGATCGAAACGGCCAAGGGCCCAGCCGCCCCCCCGGGCCACCAGCACAAAGAAAACGCTGGCCATGATCAAGGCCACGAAGCCCGCGATCCAACGGCCGTCAGCGCCCAGGTAGTGTTCGACGAAAATGCCGCTAAGGACAGCCGGCAAGATCACCAAGAGCACAAGGGCAAGGCTCATCATGCTGTGCAACAAGAGGCGGCCCATGCTTTGGAGGGAGCCCACTTGCCCAGGTATGTGGCGCACGGGCTTGACCAAGAACAGCGCGTTCTCCACTCCAAACCATAAAAGGGACAAGGGCAGGGCAAAAAGGCCTATGGCCATGTGGACGGGCAAACCCGTAAGTCCCCCGACCAACAAACCCCGCAGCACAACTGCCAGCCCCACGAGGGACCCAGTCAAAAGGGCGCTGGGCAAAATCGACGCGAGGAACAAACTTGTCCCCCCCAAGGGCCATGCCTTGTGCTGCGCCAAGCGTTCGAGGTCACCACGCAGATCCGTGCGCAAAACATTGGACAACTGAAACGTGCCTAGCACCAGAACCATCACGCTGCCAGCAAGCACATCGGGGACCAAAATCACCGCCATCGACACCACCAATCCCAATTGGGCGGAGGCCATCAAGAGCACATGGGAGCCATGCCGCAGGATTTCGGTGCTGCGCATCCAAATCACCGAACCTACTGGACTCACTCCTCCCCACCAAGGTGCGCGCAATCCAACCGAGCCCGGCCGTAGCTCAAGGGCAGACACTGAACCACCTGCTTGCACACGCGCTCGGCGCTTGGCCAAGTTGCGGCTGGTCGTAAGGCATGCCTCTCGGTAGTCGACCTTGATGCGCACGGTTGTCGCAAAGAGGGCACCGCATAAGGCAAAACAACAGGCGCCCCAACCTATGGCCTGCCCCGGACTGGTGGCGGTCAAGCCCCTCACCCAGGGGGTCAATGGCAAGGCAACTACGGCCACAAACCGGTGATTCAAGAACCCGGACAGATCCAAGACGCTGGAATCGGAGAAGGCCTCCGGATCCACCACCCCCAGGAGCACGGGGATCAAGATCAAGAGCGCGGCCACGCGCAAGAGGCCGGTGGGAACACGCTGGGCCCAGCGTGCCCGTCTGCTGCCCTCGGCCGCCAAGAGCAACGACAATCCCTGGGCCAAGATAGGACTGCAAAGCACCCAGCTCGCAGCGATGGGCCAGGCGTAAATCGGTTGAGGCATACGCTGGCCCAAGACAATGCCGACCAAAATGGCGGAGGGCAGCGTCCGCAGGATCGCGCTCCTGAGTCGGTAGCGCAAAATGTCTCCCCGGGAAACCGGAGCAGACAGGAGAACTTCGAGCTCTTCAGGTGGCAAGTACACACCGCGATGGGTGATGCCAGCGGCCATGCTCAACACGCACACCGCCAGGGCGAAACCCATGGCCACGCCCCGTGCCTCGCCTATCTCCACGGCCGCGCCACCGTTCATGCCGCCCACCACCAAGGCCGCAACCCAAGCCAGCGCCATCCCTGCCCCGAACACAATCAACAGGAAGTCCCGCGGGGTGCGAGCCCTGGCCAAGCTGCCGCGCCACCAACCTCGCCTCCGCAGGCGAGCAAGCAAACTCAATCCTGAGTGCACTCTGCGGCCTCCGAGCCTTCGTCCGTGGCCGCCAAGAACCACTCCTCCAAATCCCCTTCCCCCTGCAAAGCCCGGGCTTCGTCCATGGTCCCCGCAAAAACCTCCTTGCCCCGTTGCAAAATCAAAAGACGATCCGCAAGGGCCGCAACCGAATCCAGTTGGTGAGAGGAAAGCACCACAGCGCAGCCCTCAGCCGCCGCTGCAGCAATCGCCGCCCGGGCGCTGCGAATGCCCCTGGGATCCAAACCCGTGAGGGGTTCGTCGAGCAACATCACCCTTGGCCGAGTCAACCATGCTTGGGCCAGAGCGAGTTTTTGGCGCATGCCCCGTGAAAGGGCAGAGCCCAAAGTGTCCCTCTGGGAACTCAACTCAAAACGCTCCAGCAATTCACGGGACCGCCCGACACCATCTTCGATGCGGTACATACGTGCGCTGAACAACATGTGCTCATTCACGGTCAAGGCATCGAAGGGTCGCGGGTCATCGGGCACCCAAGCGGTGGACCTTTTTGCCCCCACCGGATCAGAGACAAGGTCGTGACCCGCGATGTGCACCTGACCCTCTTGCATGGGCAAGACGCCAGCGATGCTACGCAAGGTGGTGGTTTTGCCCGCTCCGTTCGGCCCGAGCAAGCCCAAGACCTCGCCCCTCTGGACTTCAAAACTAAGCCCATCCACCGCCAGCTTGCCCCCATAGCCCCTGGTTAGCCCGATGACTTCCAGCGCAGGGGAATCACTCATCCATGGCTCCGTCCAAAAACTCGGTCAGCAAAATGGGCGGCCGGGCAACGATGGCGCGCTGGCCGTGCACAACGATCGGCCGCTGCAAGAGCCCCGGGTCCCCCACCAAGGCCTGAATCAAACCGGCCTCGTCCAATTCTAAATTCGCCCCGCGCACCCAATCACGAACGGGCAAATCCAACTGCCCACGCAACTGCCACAACTCCTCCGCCGAGAGGGGCTGCTGCAAATAATCCCGCACCTCGAACTCCTGGCCGCGCTCTTTCAACAAGCTCAATGCCGTGCGGCTCTTGGAACAATTCGGATTGTAAATCAGGCAAGTTGTGGAGGAAGGGGTGGTCATGAATGAGAGGGTAGATCCTCCCTTGCGGGGGCGCACACCCCCGCATGGTTTTTTCCACCGAAAAGACCTGGGGGGGGGCCGGACCGGATGGCGTAGGCTGCGGCGGTGCAAGCTGAGGCGAAAGGAGCGGATTTTGATGTGCTGGTGGTGGGCTCCGGCATTGGCGGTGCCGGCGTCGCGCAGGCTTTAGCTGCGGCGGGCCATGGGGTCTTGGTTGTAGAGAAAGGCGAGCCGGCTGCGGGGACCTCAAGCCGTTCAAGCAAATTGATCCACGGGGGCCTGCGGTACTTGGAAACCATGGAATTGCGGCTGGTGCACGAGTCCCTGCGCGAGCGCAAGATCCTCCTGGGCATCGCCCCCCATCTCGTGCGGCTGATTGACTTTCACATCCCCGTGTATGGGGATATGCGCCGGGGCACTTGGACCATGCGTGCGGGCTTGAGCCTGTACTCCCTCTTGGCAGGCTTTCGCCAGGACAGCCGCTATGTGAGCTTACCCCGAAGTGAGTGGGAAGCACTGGATGGCCTGCGGACCCAAGATTTACGGGGAGTGCTTCGCTACCAAGACGGAGCCACGGATGACGCGCTCTTAACCCGCGCAGTGTTGGCGTCGGCGGTAGAGTTAGGCGCAGAGAAAATGTTGGGCACCGAGCTCATACGAGCAGAACGCACGGGGGACCACTGGCAGGTGGAGCTTTCCCGCAATGGGGTGACTGAAAAAGTCCGTGCGCGCATCCTGGTCAACGCCGCCGGACCCTGGGCACCGACGGTCGCTCGCCGCATGCACCCGGCTGCTCCGTGTCCTCCCGTGGCATTGGTAGCGGGCACCCATCTGGAACTTCCGGGCCCCTTGACCCGCGGCGCCTACTATGTGGAAGCCCAAGAGGACCGCCGGGCCGTGTTCGCCATTCCTTGGAAGGGGCACACCCTGCTGGGCACGACGGAACGTCCCTATGAGGGGAACCCGGACAAGATCACCCCAAGTCCCGAGGAAATCGCCTACCTGTTGGCGATCTATCGGCGGCACTTCCCCAACGGGGACGACAAGCCCATTGCCAATTGGGCTGGGCTTCGGGTGTTAGAAGGCGGTTCGGGCCGCGCGTTCAAGCGCTCCCGGGAGGTCCTGTTGCCCATCGACGACGCAAATCACCCCACGGTGTTGACCATCCTTGGAGGCAAGCTGACCGCCTATCGAGCCACGGCGGAACGCGTGCTCGAAACCCTCGCGCCTGGATTGCCCCCAGGGAAACGCAAGGCAGACACACGTACATTGCGTCTACCCCAGGTCTCTTGAATTCCCCGGCTATGGAAGCCGGGGCGACCTTGAACAAGGCAGATGACTTCTCATCGACGGGGCGCAGGATCACACCCCGGAGGATGATCAGTTCGTCGAAAGCGGCTTCTCATCGACGGGGTGCAAACTCACATCCCCGTGGATCGTCAGGCAACAAGCGAGGCGGATGTTGGCAATGTCCTCGCAACCCTCAAGGGTATCGAGTTCATCATCCGAAGCTGGGTCCAAGGTATCGGCCCCCTCGGTGACCACGACCGTGCAGGTGCTGCAGCTTCCCACGGTGCAACCAAAGGGGATGCCCGCTTGGGTGGCCTGGGAGTATTCGAGTAAGGATGTCCCGTCCGGGACTTCTTTGATCTCTCCGGTGGAGAGGAAGGTGATCTTGGGCATGGTGGATTCCGGAGGTCTTTAAGGGAGCGGATAAGCCCCTATTCTATCACGGGTCAAGTATGAATCGTAGACCCCATGCGCCCAATGGCTAGAGACCCGGGACTCCCGGAGTGATGAGGGAGCCATTCGTCTCAGGGGCAGCACTCATCTGCACCCCACCAAGGATCGGAAGGCCTACCCCGGAGGAGAGAATTTGGAGGGGTACACACCTGCCTATGCAGAGCTTCACCTCACCGATCGTCCAAAGCCGCCCCCACGCACTTCGGGTAGATCCCCCACTGTGCTCGAGGCTCCAAACTGCGCCTAGGCCAAGATATTTCTGCAAGTCCCTGACGCCATCTCGGGCTTCTGAAGCCAAGAACACTACCCTACTCCGGTGCACATCCTTGCTCTCTGCGCCGTCCCCCCCTGGCCCGCCCTCGACGGTGGTCGCCGCCGCACCCTAGAGTTGCTTTCCGCTCTGGCCCGGCAAGCCCCAGTCACTCTCTGTGCAGTCGAGGACCCCGACTCCCACCACGATTTGCCCGTGGCGGCCGACGCTTTCCAAGCTGTCCACCTATTCCCCCGTAGCCCCCTGCCGCCGGGAGTCGCCCCGCTCGCCGCTCGGCCCGAACGCTGGTTCCATTCCCTAGCCCTCAAGAGCTGGCTCCAAGGCCCCGACGGTTGCGCCCATGCGTCGGCTCTCTTTTTGGACGAGCCATGGCTCCTGCGGGCAGTTCCCCGGGAAGCGCCGCCGATCCTCGCGCACCACCACAAGCTAGAGGTCGAACTCGCCCGTGACCTGAAGCATCCATGGCATGAGCGAGTGCGGGTAGAACGCTTGGAACGCATGCTCGCCCTGCGCGCGCGAACCCATGTGTTCGCCAGCCAAGAGGACCGCACACGCTTCCTCGGCCGTCACCCCAACACCCGAACCCAAGTCCTTCCCGCAGGGGTCGATCCTCGCCGCTTCGTTGTGCCCGAGGCAGCTCGCGATCCAAAGCGCCTCTTGTTCTTTGGCAGCTTAGGGTACGAGCCGAACCGCCGCGCCCTCATTGAGTTGTTCCGCGAGCACTGGCCGCGCATTCACGCCCAGCACCCAGAACTCATCCTCGATGTGGTTGGTGCGGGAGAAGCACCACAACTAGAGCGCGAAAAACCCGCGGGTGTAAATTGGATCGGCTATGTGCCCGATCCCCTGCCCTACTTGCAACGGGCCAGCGCCCTCTTGGCGCCGATCCCCATCGCAGGAGGTGCGCGCCAAAAAATGGTAGAGGCTCTGGCTACTGGTTGCCCAATCATCGCAACCGAGCGCGCGGCAGAAGGCTTGCCCCGAGCCAAGGACTGGTTGCAACTCACCAAACCAGGCCAGGCCTTTGGCCAAGCAGTCCTCGATCATGTGGTCGCCCCAGAAGCCAGTTTCGAGCGGGGCCTTGAGGCCGCCCAGTGGGTACGCCAACAGTTCAGTTGGGACACCCTCGCGGGGCAAC
>CALEMP010000003.1 GCA_937910685.1 uncultured bacterium | reverse complement strand
CCCCCCCTTAATGACCGATGAGAAGGGGAGCGACCCCCTCCCCGCGCTCCCCATGCGACCCCTGCGACCTATTCTTGCGGCCTCCATTGGCCTGTTTCTGATCCAAGCCCCGGCTCTGGCCTACATTGGCCCCGGGGCCGGTTTTGCCGCTGCGGGGTCCCTCCTGGTGCTTCTCGGTACCTTTGCCCTGGCTTTCGGGATCATTTTGATCTGGCCGATCAAGGCCGTGCTGAAGGTCGTGACCCTGCGGGGCAAGTCCAAGGCGAAGATCAAGCGGCTCGTGATTTTGGGCCTCGATGGCTTCGATCCGGGGCTCGCCAAAAAGTACATGGATGAGGGCCGCATGCCCAACTTCAAGGCCCTGTCCGAAGAGGGCTGTTTCTCGCCCCTCTCCACGTCCATGCCCAGCATCTCGCCCGTGGCCTGGTCGACCTTTGCTACAGGGGTCGATGCCTCGCGGCACAACATCTATGACTTTCTGACGCGTGACCCATGCAGCTACATGCCGGTCTTGTCGTCCACCGATACACACACGGTCCCGCGCAACATCAACCTGGGCTTTGCCAAGGTGCCCTTTGGCCAGCGCGCGGTGTACAAGATTTTGCAGAAGAGCCAACCCTTCTGGAAGCTCTTGGGACAGAACCATATTTGGTCGAGCATCCTGCGCGTGCCGATCACCTTCCCGCCCCAGAAATTCAAGAACGGAACTCTGCTTGCGGGCATGTGTGTGCCGGACTTGCAGGGTACCCAAGGGTCGTTTTCGTTTTACTCGACCCGCGACCGGGGCAACGAGCACATCGGCGGCCAGCAGTTCCGCATCGTGCGGCGTGGGAACAAGGTTGAGTCCAAGCTCAAGGGGCCCTCTGGCAAGGACGGACACCCGATGAAGAGTCCCTTCAGCGTTGAGTTCAACAAAGAGACCAGCAAAGCCACCGTTACCGTGGGCGGTGACAGCGTGGAAGTTGGCATCGAAGAATACACCCCCTGGATGACCGTCATTTTTGACGGGGGCGTGCAAGGCATTGCTCGCTTGCGCATCCAAGCCTGGGATGACAAGGACGCTGAGATCTACGTCACGCCGATCAACATTGACCCGGACAAGCCGGCTATGCCGATCTCCGAGCCCTTTGTCTATTCGATCTATCTTTCCAAGATGATCGGCAAGTACGCCACGCTTGGCTTGGCGGAAGACACCTGGGCTTTGAACGAGCGCGTGATCGATGAAAAGGCATTCTTGGATCAAGCCTGGCTGATCTTTGAAGAGCGCAAGAAGATGTTCTGGGATGCGCTTGAGAAAACGAACAAGGGCATGGTGACTTGCGTCTTTGACACCACCGACCGCATCAGCCACATGTTCTATCGCTACCTCGATCCGAGCCATCCGGCCAACGAGGGCAAGGACACCACCGAGTTCAAGGATGTGATCCCGGACCTCTATTCGCGCATGGACGACTTCCTGGTGGAGGTCCGCGAAAAGTTAGGCAACGATCCGGACACGGTCTTCATGGTGATTAGCGACCACGGCTTCTGCAATTTCCGCAGGGGCGTGAACGTCAACGCTTGGTTGCGGGATGAGGGGTACCTCGTCCTGAAGGACGACGCCCGCACATCTGGCGACTGGTTCGAAAACGTCGACTGGGAAAAGACCCGCGCCTTCACCCTGGGTTTGACCGGCATCTTCTTGAACAAGAAAGGCCGCGAGCGTGGGGGGATTGTTGACCCCAAAGATGCCGCCGCCTTGAGCGCGGAAATCCAGGGTAAGCTCGACCTACTTGTCGACCCTCAAACCGGCGAGACGATCATGAACGAAGTCTTCGTGACCCGCGAGGTGCATGACGGTCCCTATGCGGACTTGGCACCGGAGCTGTTGCTCGGCTACAAGCGCGGCTACCGCCACTCTTGGGATTGCGCCACGGGGTCAGTCACAGAGAACATCTTTAGCGACAACACCAAGAGTTGGTCGGGCGATCATTGCGTGGACCCTCGCCTTGTGCCCGGTGTGATGTGGTCGAACCGAAAGATCAACACGGATCAGCCTTGCTTGTCCGATATGGCGCCCACCGCGCTGGACTTGTTCGGAGTGGATATTCCCAACTACATGATGGGTGCGCCGCTCTTCGGCGATCGTACCCATGTGACTCCCCTTTCCACGGACAAGCTTGCTGACCACGCCGGCGCTGCCCCCAAGGGCAAGGTGAACTCATGATGCTTCCCCGTTGGACCACCTATCCGGCCCTGGCAACGGTGGCCGTGCTGCTGCTCACCGCGGTGCCCAAGCCCGTTCCCACCCGTCCCGCATCGGGTGCGGCCGCAAAGGTCATGGCGGGGGAAGACGCAACCTCTCATCCACGCTTGGTGGTGCTGGGCATCGATGGCTTGGACCCGGAAATCCTGGCCGGTGTGATTGCCCGCCATCCCGAGGGCATGAAGAACTTTTCCGCCCTGATCGCCGATGGGGGAGGTGTGCTTTCCCTTGGGACTTCCACTCCGCCCCAGAGCCCGGTGGCTTGGTCGAATTTCATCACCGGCCGCAACCCCGGTGGGCACGGAGTCTTTGACTTTATTCACCGCTCCACCGCAACCTACTCGCCGATTCCATCCACTGTCACTGAGTCTGCCGCCGGGCACGTTTCATTGCCGGGTTCCTACCGCTTCCCCACCTCATCCGGTGGTGATTCCAACCGTACCGGCCGTGCGTTCTGGACGGTCTTGGGCGAGGCAGGAGTGCCCGCTGATGTGTGGCGCATGCCGATCAATTTCCCGGTAGAGCCGGGCAAGGGCTGGTCGTTCCCGGGGATGATGACCCCCGCCGTGGACTCGGCCTATGGGCTGCCGACCTTTTATACGAGCGACCCCAAACCCGAACACCTGGGCGAGGAAAAGGTCATTGCCTTGACCGTCGTGCGCGGCGTGGCTCGCAGCACCATCCTTGGCCCGGAGAACGCGTTCAAAGATCCTGAGGAAGGGCACGCCCACGCCGAACGATCACGGGCCCCGGTGGACTTCTACGTGGACGAGGAAGCCGGAGCAGTGGCAATCATCGTGGAAGGCGCGCCGCCTTTGGTGATGGAAGCTGGTGCCTGGAGCGACTTTGTTCCGGTGTCTTTTTCGATGCTGCCCCTTGGCATGTCGGATATGGCGGGAATCGTGCGCTTTTATGTGCGCAGCATTACCCCCGAGCTTGAGATCTATGCTTCGCCGGTAAATGTCGATCCCCGGGCTCCGATTCAGCCGGTTTCTGCTCCGGAAGGCGCTTCCGCCGAGCTAGCGGACCTGATCGGTTTGTACTACACCCAGGGCATGGCCGAGGATGTGAATGGCCTCAAGGATCACATGCTGACTGACGCGGAATTCATGAGTCAAGCGGCCTTGGTTTACGAAGAGCGTGGCCGGATGCTTGACGTTGCGCTGGAGCACTTCATGGATCGCGAGGACGGCGGGCTCCTGTTCTTTTACTACTCATCCGTGGACCTGTCCATGCACATGATGTGGCGCCATGCGGACACGCAGCATCCCTATCACGACACGGAGTTAGCCGCCACGGATTCTTCCGACTGGTCCGGCCGTGCTGGCAGCACGTGGTCCGATGTGATTGACGATTTGTACCTGCGCATGGACCCGGTGTTGGGCAAGGTGCGTGAGCGCATCGGCCTGGATACTTCAATCATGGTCATGAGTGATCATGGCTTTGCGCCCTATCGCCGCAAGTTTGCTCTCAATACCTGGTTGCTGGAAAATGGCTACCTAGTGCTGAAAGAGGACTTCAAGCGCGAGCTGCCTGAGGATGATGCGGCCTACGCGCCGGTCTTCATCCAAGCAGCGGTGGATTGGTCCAAAACCCGCGCCTATGGAATGGGCTTCAACGGCCTTTACATCAACCAGGCGGGTCGCGAGAGCGAAGGCATTGTGAGCTCGGACGACACGGGCCCGCTCTTGCTGGAAATCAAAGCCAAGCTTGAAGCTCTGCGCGACACGGATGGCACAACCGTTGTTCTCCACGCGGATCTTGCCAGCGAGGTCTACAGCGGCGAACGTCTGGGAGAAGCCCCCAACATTCTCGTGGGCTACAACGAGGGCTATGGAAATTCCGACGAAGCCTCCCTGGGCCGCGTACCCCACGCTGTTTTGAGCGACAACCGTGGCGGCACTTTTAACGGCAGTCACCTGATGGCCCCCGAGGTCGTGCAGGGCACCCTGTTGGCGAACTTCCCAATCATTCTTGAGGACCCGCGCCTTGAGGATCTAACCCTTTCTATTCTGCAGCACTATGGCGTCGCGCCCGAACCCAACATGGATGGGCGCGCTGCTTTCAAGTGAGCTTTTCAACCCATTGACTCCGAGGACACATCATGTTTGGCGGCGACAAAATTAAACTCGACAAGGACCTACTAGAACGCATCAAGAAGATTTCCGAAGTGGCCGGCTACGCCAGTCATGAGGAGTTTATTCACCATGTGCTCGAACGCGAGGTCTCTCAATTCGACGAGGCCGGATCCGATGACGACATCACCGAGAAGCTGAAAGGCCTCGGGTATATTTCCTGATCGTCGGACTTTCCTGCACAGCCTGATACCAGCCCATGAACGCCCTCAACTCCCTGGCTAACCGAGTCTTTGATGTCTTACTTTCACCGCTTGATGCGGTGGGGGCCTGGCTGTCCTTGACCCTGGTCAGCGGTATCTTTGGGGTCTTGGCGCTTGTGGTCTTCAAGCACATCTCTTGGCAGGCTGGAATCAAGAGCACCAAGGACAAGATCAAGGGCCACATGATCGAGATCCGCATCTACCAAGATGATCTCGGCTTGGTGAGTAAGGCAATTGGCAAGGTGCTCTATCGCAACTTGCAATATGTGGTGTTGAACTTCGGCCCTTTCCTGCCACTGATGGTGCCCTTTGGCATGGTGGCGGCACAGCTTGTGGTGCGCTATGGCTTCGAGCCGGTGGCGGTGCAGAGTGTCGAAGGGGACCGGCTTGCCGGACAAGGCACAACCTTTGAGATCGAGTTTACTCCCGAGGGCAAGCGCGCTGCCGGTGATTTGGTGGTGACTCTTCCCGACGGCGTGGTTGCCGTCTCGCCCCTGGTGCGCATTCCCGATCGGGGCCGCGCCTTCATCGAAGTGATCGCGACCCAGCCCGGCATCCACGAGATCATTTTCACCAGCGGTACCCACACGGAAACCAAATTGTTCCACGCAGGGGCCGAAGGCTTTGAGCGTGAGATGCAGCCGGAACGCGGGCGAGGATTCCTCGCGGCGCTCCTCTGGCCCGCCGAACGAGCCTTCACTGGCGACAGTCCCTTTGAACTCATCCGCACGGTGTATCCCGAAAGGGCCCTGGGTTGGATCCCGGGATCGGGCCCCGTTGGCGTTCTGATTGCTTTCGTACTGCTGTCCATGGTCTTTGGTTTCATTGCGCTGAAACCATTGGGCGTGCAGATTTAGTCGAACCCGGGGGGAGCTTGCGGCAATCAAGCTGGGGCCCTTGTGAAAGGTTCTGAAGGGCTAACCTTGTGAGCTGCGAGCTCCGGGAGGGTTGATTCCGTGTGGGAATAGACGAGCTGGCCTATAATCGGGCCTCGATCCATAGCTCCGCTTCTCAGATTCTTCGATCTCATGCGCACACTCTTAATCTCTATTCTCCTCATCGCTCCAGCCGGGGCACAAGCCCTTGTGGCTCAGTATCAGGCGGGCAGCGCCGGCGCCCCCCCGACGGCTCCAGACCCTCAGAGCCAGGGCTGGACCTTGACGGATCCTTCGAACGGAGCCGTGGTGCTGACCGATCTTTCACGCGATGGCAGCACGGGTCTAAACGCCTGGGTGGTTGATGATCAAGTGACTGTTGGAGGTGGGCGGGCCCATTACGGACAGGTCTTTGCTCAAGCTGATCTCGATCAGGCCACGGACTGGGGTTGGGAGATGGCGGCGCGACTTCGCCTAGTGCAGAGCAGTGGACTGTGTGTGGTCATGGATTTTGCCACGGGCAGTTCGGCCGCCAATGATCGCTATTTGGTCTGGTTGGAGGTGCAGGGCGCTGATGTTCTCGCGTCGAACAACCTGACAGGAGTAAGCATTGTTTGTCCGGGTGCGATGGACGGTGCCTACCACACTTTTGCCGTGCGCAAACCATCAGGGGCGGCTAATACGATGGCGGAATTCCTCTTCGACGGGGCCGTCGTGGGATCCTGGCCAAGTTCTTCGGCGGGTGGCGGTGCGCCCGCGGGTGGTATGAACTGGGGCAGCGGGTCGAGTGGCGGAACAGCGACGGCCAATTGGAATCAGGTCACCTTCGAGAAGGGCACAGATGTCATTCAGCTTGGGACTGCCTACTGCCTTTCCGCTAGCGTGAACTCCTCGGGGCAGAGCGGCCAGATCCAGGCAATTGGAAACCCCTTCGCAGGAGCAGGGCTCCTCTCCCTACTTGCGGACCAACTCCCAGCAAACGAATTTGGGTATTTCATCTTGGGGAATGCGCAGACGTTCATCCCTTTCCCGGGTGGCAGTCAGGGCAATCTTTGCGTTGCTGGCAATCTTGGGCGATTCGTTTCACAGGCAGCGTCCACCGGTACTGGCGGGACGCTTGAGATCGTAGTTGACACCAGTGCGCTTCCGACCTGGCGGCGGTCTCCCTTGTTCCCCGGTCGGACCTGGAATTTCCAGGCGTGGTACACGGACAGCAATCCAGGCCCCACCTCGAATTTCACCGATGCTGTCAGCGTGACCTTCCTTTGATTGGGGGCCTCGGGCACAGGCTACGAAGCTGATCATTATGCGGGGCGAGGGCCGCGGAGCCCCTGTCTTTAGGTGTCATGGCGCATGCCGACAGCCGCTTAGGAGCCGTTCTTGAGTTCGTCGGGGCCCGTTCTGGAGATTTGTTCAATCTTGAGGTGAAACCTCAAGGCGTTTGATTCGTTCTTGTTCATGGCGGAGGCCATAAATCATGAACGAGCGTAGAAGGTGGTTGGTGTGGGGTGGATTCGTACTGGGAGTCGTGACGCTGGTTGGCTGGTGGTCGCAACCCGTCCCTGGTAGCGAAGGCGTGACTAGAGACCAGCCAGGAAAGGGTTCTGGCACGGACACGTCAGTGTCCTTGGTATCCGAGCAGGGCGCAGCCCCGGTTCGGGTTGCGGATTTGGCCTCGCAGACTGAGCCAGAGATGCTGCTTGGGGACGAAGACTTGATTGCCGCTTTGCGGGCGCTGGGGTCCCTCGACGAGAACACGGGGGGGGATGTGTCAGCCATCGAGCGTCGGGTGGATGAACTCACTATGGCGGTCATTTCCCCTATTGGTCGTTTGCAGCGGGCGGTGGAGCTGCTCACGGAGGGCCGCCTGACGGAAGATCCGACTCTGACCAGTGCCCCTGAACGGGGTGCGGTGAGGGGGCTCGTCTTGGGTTCTTTGCTCCATCGCCATGGTCAACGATCCAAGAGCAGGCTGCGGGCCAGCAGTCCCGAGAAGGTGGTATGCCTCGCCCTTGAAGGGGCGCCCACTTGGACTCCGGCTGTCCGGGACCAACTGCTCTATCTCGCCAACGCCTGCGCCACGGACAAGGGGCGCTTCGTGACGGGAAAGCACATCCGGCTCGTGGTCGAACTGCGTGCGCTTCATCCCGATCTGCGCTCGTTCTACAGCGAGCTGTTGGGCTTCATCATGGTCGACCTACCGGAAGTGGACCAGCATCTCTTGCTCGACATCTTGCAAGGGGAACAGGAGGATCCTCTGTTGGTACGTCTGGCCCTCAAGCAACTCTTTGATCAGGGTAAGGCCCAGCTGGCGATAGGTTTAGCACGGGCCCTGTTGGATGGGGAAGACACGAGGAACCGAGTGCGAGTCGCTGCCTTGTGGGCCGTGGCGGGTTCCGCCCCGATGGATTTGGCCCTGGACTTCGTGACGGAGTTTGGGCGCGATGGCGATCTCACCGTGTCCATGGCACTTACCCATCGTCCTGGTGGAGAAGACGCTGTCCTGGAACGCTATAGCGAGCTTGTCATGGCTGGGGCCGCTGGAGACACTCGTCGGCTGTTGATTGCAGGGGTGACGAATCCGAGCGTCCTCTTGGGCGTAGCACAGACAGATCCCGCAGCTTCTGTTCGGTCCCAGGCAATCATGAGCGGCACTGGGATTGCCGAGGTCCATAACCCGGAGCAGTGGCTGGATCTCTTGGAACAAAGCGTTGGCGTGACTTCCGGCGACTCAGGAGCCATGTCACGGAATGAGGCGGCCTATGCCGGCATCAACATCCTTAAACAAGGAACCAGCAAGGGCAGCCCCATGTTTAAGCGCGCCGCTCAGTTGCTTGAGGACTTGCTCGATGAAGGCGCGCTGAGCGAGGGGACTGCGGGCATCGTGCGCAAAGAACTCATCGCCATGGGACTGCCGCGTTAAGAAGAACAAAGGGGAATGGTCCTCTTCGCGCCCGCAAGGGTGATCTTGTAAGTAGAAGGAGAAATGAAATGAAGCGAGTTTTTGTATCGGCTGCCGTTTGTGCAGTCACGAGTTTACTGGCCACTGGATGGGCATTCGCCCAGGAGGGTGGGACTTCCTGCCCGGACACTAGGGCCTCAGAAGTGCCTGTGGAGGTGTCGACAGGAGGACTGATCTTCAACTGCCGAGGTGCGAGCTTTAATATTGACGGAGTCACAATCAGCACGGGAGCGTCCACGTGTACCCAGCATGTGATCATTGTCCCGGCACACCAAATCTGTGAAGGGATACCCCTTGAGGGGCACCGTTGCGTATTTGAGGATACCGTACCGATCCAAGTTCATTGGTTTGAGTGTCGGGCAGAGTATTGGTTACTCGGCATCTTCGGGGCGTCGGTTCGTTGCACCGCCGTCCTTGATGCCAACGGGGGACACAAGGTGACCGTCGGAGGGACTCGTGAAGACTTCAAGACCGAGGACTGCCCGGAGCTTGCTCCCGACCTAGATGAAGTGGGTCCTGATCCGGGCTCTGGATCGGGGAGTGGTGACTCGGGTTCCGACGGATAGGCTCCCCCCTCAGCGCTCGGCGTGCTCGCTTGCCCAAGTTGGGAGTCGTCGCGCCGGGTGACTGCCTTGTTGTTCTGCGTCTCCTTCAACCATCCAACGCGCCGCTGGCTGCAATGGCGGCCAACACGCGCTCTTCCAGATCCGGCGGACACACCACTAGCTCGTGATTGTACGGGTCTTCCTGGTTGTAGACGTGGGCATCACCGCGCAGTTTGGATACGTGCCAGCCAAGGGACCGAGCGATGCACTCGGGAGCACAGGTGTCCCATTCTTTGAGGCCGATCTGGTGTACATAGAGGTCCGCCTCTCCGGTCAACAGCATGCAGACCTTGTTGCCGACGCTGCCCGCGGGAACCAGGTCCGCGTCCATGGCGGCGGCAAAACGCTCGACCCATTCGGGGGTGTGACTGCGGCTGACCGCGACCTTGAGGCGTGGGGAGCAAGGGTCTGTCCCCCGGCGCAAGACCACGCCCTGATCTGCGGCCGGGCCTTCGAGGCCACTGCGCTCGGCGCCCGGGGCACAGACTCCCCACAGCAATCGGCCCTGGGTCGGAAGAGAAACGGCCCCTAGGATCGGCTTGCCGTCGATGGCAAGGGCCACGTGCACGGCCCAATCGTGGCGGCCAGCGGAATATTCCTTGGTGCCGTCGAGGGGGTCCACGATCCAAGCGCGAGAACAAGAGGTCCGGCCGGGATCGCTGATGGTTTCCTCGGACAGGAGGCCGTCCTCGGGAAAACGGCCCAGGATCAGACCCTGCAGGTAGCCGTCGGCGGCTTGGTCGCCCACATCGCCCATGATCGCGCCCTCCCAACGGCCGGTTTTGCGCAGGCGGTCGAGGCGTTCCCCGGCTTGGGTGGCGGCGAGGAGGGCGAAGGCTAGGTCGGTATCGTGGGCTGTCATGGGGTCGGGGTGCCCTGCTGGGGCCAGGAGGGGAATCCTGCGGCCAAGTTGGAGATCTCGTCAAATCCCTCTCGGGAGAGGAATTCGCAAGCTTCTGCAGAGCGTACACCGGCGGCGCAGTAGATCAGAAGGGGCTTATGGCGCGGGAGCTCGGAGATTCGGCTTTCCAGGGCGTTGAGAGGAATGTGGAGGGCCCCCGGAATCATGCCCGAGCGAGTCTCTGATTCCGTGCGCACGTCTAGGGCCAGGGCGCCCGCCTCGACCCGCTGGGCGGCCTGCTCTCCGTCCAGGTCCTCCCAAAGTCGCTCCTCCAGCAGCATTTCTGAGGTCATGGGTTTGCCACTGGCCATGCGGGAGAGGGCCCTGCGCTGATAATCCTGCGCTTGCTGGGCGTGCTGTTCGTGATTGGCGAGGCGGCGGCGCAGATCATTGTTCGAAGATTCGATCTCTTGGCGTGCCCCGGCCCCCCGCAAGAGGGCGAGTAGGGCTAGGCCGAGGGCGATGATGGCGAGGACCAGGGAAATCATAGGTAGGGTCATTTGGCTCTCATCGTAGGGCAATGTTGTGTCGATGGGGTGAAAACCCCTAGCGCTTCAGCATCCAGGATTAGGCCTCCGAGCCTGGAACTGGAAACCCTGACATACTTTCTGCCAATCCCTCGTTCCGAGCGGCCCATTGGTGAGTAATCTAGTGGGCGAAAACACGAGTGCTGGGCTAGGATTTCTCTGTGAGGCCTTCCCCCTGGATCCCTATCTAGCCCTCTCAATCGAGCACCTGGCCCCAGGCCAGAACCCCCCTAATCATGACCAAGATCGAAACCCCCGGAGCCGACCTCCCCCTTCAACAATTGGAGCGGGTCGTGATCCGATTCGCCGGAGATTCCGGCGACGGGATGCAAATCACCGGAAACCAGTTCACCCAGACCAGCGCGCTCTTCGGGAATGACTTGGCGACCCTCCCCGACTTTCCCGCTGAGATTCGTGCGCCAGCAGGCACGCGACCTGGCGTGTCAGGTTTCCAGTTGCAGTTCAGCTCCAAGGACATTCACACTCCTGGAGACGCGCCGGACATTTTGGTGGCCATGAACCCTGCGGCCCTGGTGGTCAACTTGGGAGACCTCAAGGCCGGCGGTACGGTGGTGGTGAACACGGGTGCGTTCAAGACGAACGATCTGAAGAAAGCCAAGCTGGACAAGAACCCCTTGGAGGACGGCACCCTCGACGGATACCGCGTGATTCCGGTGGACATCAACGCGCGGGTGCTCGATGCCCTCGTGGACTCTCCCCTGAAGACGAAGGAGAAGTCTCGCTGCAAGAACTTCTACACCCTGGGCCTGATGTATTGGCTTTACAGCCGCCCCTTGGAGCCGACCATTACCTGGCTTCATGAGAAGTTCAAGAAGCGCCCCGAGTTGGTGGAAGCCAACGTGATCGCGCTCAAGGCTGGTTTCAACGCTGGCGACATCCGCGAGTTGTTCCAGGGCCAATACGAAGTCCCCAAGACCGACGAGCTACCCGCCGGAACCTATCGCAACATGATGGGCAACGACGCAATCGCCATGGGCCTTGTGGCGGGTGCGAAAATGGCTGGGTTGACGCCCGTGTTGGGATCCTATCCCATCACTCCGGCCTCAACGATCTTGGAGTCCCTCGCGTCTTACAAGCACTTCGGGGTGGTCACCATGCAGATGGAGGACGAGATCGCCGCGATTTGTGCAGCAATCGGCGCTTCCTTCTCAGGTTCTTTGGGAATTACCAGCACTTCCGGTCCGGGTATGGCGCTCAAGACCGAGGCCATGGGCTTGGCGATCTCTGCCGAGTATCCGTTGGTGATCATCAACATTCAACGCGCCGGTCCATCCACGGGCATGCCCACCAAGGTGGAGCAGTCTGACCTGTTGCAGGCCGTGTTTGGCCGCAACGGTGATGCACCAGTCCCTGTGATCAGTTGCTCGCGCCCCTCGGATGCTTTTCAGTTGACGATTGATGCTTGCCGTATCGCTGTTCAATACATGACTCCGGTGATCCTGTTGAGCGACAACTTCATCGCTAATGGTGCCGAGCCCTGGTGTCTGCCCGATATCGAGAGCTTCAAGCCGTTCCCGGTGGTGTTCAAGACAGACCCCGAAGGTCATCAGACCTTTGCG
This sequence comes from uncultured bacterium, assembly GCA_937910685.1. Classification (GTDB taxonomy): domain Bacteria; phylum Planctomycetota; class UBA1135; order UBA1135. The sequence continues at coordinate 38,257 of CALEMP010000003.1, read as the reverse complement.
CGTAACGAGAAAGGCGCCCGCGCCTGGGTTAAGCCTGGTACGCCGAAGATGGAGTTCCGTATCGGTGGTCTCGAAAAAGACGTCGAAGGAAACGTTTCCTATGACGCGGATAACCACCAGGCCATGACGAATCATCGTCACAACAAGGTGGCTGCGGTTGCCGAGTCAATCCCGACTCCTGAGCTTGATGGACCTGACAGCGGAGATCTCTTGATTCTCGGATGGGGCTCGACTGTGGGCATTCTGACTCAGGCGGTGGAAACTGCCCGGGAAGATGGTGTTTCCGTCAGCCGCATGCACCTGACTCACATCTGGCCTTTCCCCAAGGGCCTCGATGAGATCTTCAGTAAGTTCAAGGCCATCATGGTCCCCGAGATGAACATGGGACAACTGACCCGCATCTTGCGCGGCGAAATGCCGCAGCACAATTTCATTCCTTTCACTAAGGTCACCGGCCAACCGTTCCTCACCACCGAGGTCGTCGCCAAAATCAAAAACGTTCTCGAGGGCTGAACCATGACTGACACTGCAACGACAACACTGACCAAGAAGGATTTCGTCTCAGACCAAGAGGTACGTTGGTGCCCCGGCTGTGGAGACTATGCCATCCTTGCCGCCATGCAAAAGTACATGGCGGATTCGGGAGCGGACCCGGCTAACACCGTGTTTGTAAGTGGAATCGGCTGTTCCAGCCGTTTCCCCTACTACATGAACACCTATGGCTTCCACACCATTCACGGCCGGGCTCCGGCTGTCGCCACTGGCGTGAAGGTCGCTAACCCGGACCTTAGCGTTTGGATTGTGACCGGTGATGGTGATGCCCTGTCCATTGGCGGCAACCACCTCGCCCATATCCTGCGCCGGAACCTCAACGTGAACATCCTGCTGTTCAACAACGAGATCTATGGCTTGACCAAAGGTCAGTATTCGCCCACCAGCCCGGTGGGAACTAAGAAGAAATCTACGCCCCTGGGTTCGGTGGATAGGCCCTTCAACCCCATCGCCTTTGCACTCGGGTGCAATGCGACCTTCGTGGCCCGTAGCGTCGATACGGATGCAAAGCACCTGACTCGGATTTTCGCTGCCGCGGATGCGCACCAGGGAACCTCCTTCATCGAGATTCTTCAGAACTGCGTGATCTTCAATAAAGACTTCTACAACAAGGTCGTTGACCGGTCCGTGCGAGCGGACATGACTGTGGATTTGGTCCCGGGCGAAAAAATCGTCTACGGTGCTGACAAGGACAAGGGCTTGCGCTTCACTGCCAGCGGACTAGACACCTGCGGCGTGGATGATGCTGAAGTTTGGGATCCTTCCACGGCGACGGTTTCCCAGGCGTTTGCCATTTCCCAGTTGGACACGGATCCTGACACTCCCAAGCCCCTGGGGATCTTCCGGGCGGTGGACGCTCAGATTTACGATGAGTCCGTCCGCGAGCAGGTTGAGGAAGCAGTGTCCGCCAAGGGTGAGGGCAAAATCGAAGACTTGGTCTACTCCGGCGATTGCTGGACCGTGGGCTGAGCGCGCTTCCACGAAGTTTAAAAATCAACGGCCGGTCACCTCTTTGGGTGGCCGGCCGTTTTGTTTTGGATCCGATTGGGCCTGAAGGTTCCTAGTCCTTGCGCTTTCGGCCGCGGCGAGGTGTCTCCTCATCGTCGCCCCCATACCCGAGCTGTTCCAATTGGGACCGATCGTCGCCAGTCAGGTCCACCGTGTGCTCCGGTATGGCTTCCGCTCGCATCCGTTCTCCCCATTGGGCAAGCAGCGGGGCCAGAGCCAAGACCCCCGCATGTTGACGGTTGTCGAGTGGCTTGGCTTCGGTTGGGTCGTTTTCTAAATCGAAAGCGGTGAGCTGCCCAAAGCGTCCACGGGTCACGATTTTCAGGTTGCCCGAGATTGCCGCCCTCAGCTTTCCACCTCGATTGGTCTCGCTGAAGATCACACGCGGTTGGTCTATCTGGGCGGATCCGGGGCGAATGTCCCGCCCTTCCATCCCTTGCTGAGGGGGCAGACCGAGTGTGCTCAAGAGCGTTGGGTACACATCGATCAAGGCCACCGGTTGTTCAACGGTGGTGGGTGCTATCCCGGGGATGTGGGCGATCAGCGGTACGACAATCAGTTCCTCATGCAAAGTGCGCGCGTGGCCAATACTGCCGTGATCGCCGAACTCTTCCCCGTGATCAGCGGTGAACACGATGATCGTGTTGTCCATGGCACCCGTGCGTTCGAGGTGGTCCAGGACTCGACCAATATGCTCGTCCGTGTAGCGGATTTCAGAATCGTACAACCGCCGCAGCTCGCTGTAGTCGTCCTCGGTCAAGTCGCGCCGTGCCTGCCAAAGCTCCCGATACAGTTGCCCGCTTTTCACCAGTCCCGCATAGTCGTTTGCTGGGGTGGGAGATCCTTCTTGTTCGATGTAGGCGCAGTGGGGGTCGAAGTAGTGCAGCCACAGGAACCATGGCTCTTGCGCGTCTTCTTGGGTTTGAAGAAAGGCAAGGCCTTGATCGCTGACACCTTCGCTGGTGACTGCCGCATGTCCAAGTACATTGGTCTCGTCAAAGGCGTTGAACCCCTGGTCGAAACCCCAGCGCGATGAACAAAACGAGTGGCTGACGACCGCGGCGGTTTCGTAGCCAGCTTCTTGCAGGACTTCGGGTAGTAGGACCAGGTCCGGGGAGAGGGCGGAGCGGTCGCCTTTGATTCCGAGCGCGGTGGGATAGCGCGAACTGAGCAGGGCGGCGAGGGAAGGGGTAGTCCAGGGCGCTTGGGCATAGGCGCGGTTGTAGACCACACTCTTCGCGGCCAAGGCATCGATGGCCGGACTGGTATTGACCGGATGCCCATAGCAGGAAAGGTGATCCCGCCGCAGGGTGTCCACCACGATCAGCAGAATGTTGGGCCGGTCGGAACTCGCGCCCTTTCCCTTGGCCGCATTGCCGGGGGGCCTCTCGGGCTCCCCGCAGGAGGACACAACACAACACACCAACCCAAGGATGCCCCAAGCCATGGGGTGTTTTCCACGGGTACGGTCTCTGTGTTTGTCTGTCCTAGCTCTTGTCATGGTCTTCAGCCTACTCCATTGGTGGCGAGGAGCTATCCTAAGCCCATGGTTCCCCACTTGTTTCCTGTTGTCCCTTGCGCGCTCGTTGTCCTGGTCGCCCCCGGCTTGGCGGCTCCAACCCAGACGGCTCAGAGCGATTGGGAAATCTTTGGTCAGGCCCGCGCCCTGGTTTCTGCAAATGAACTTCACACCACTGAAAAGAACCTAGTCCAGGCTTGGGCGAAGCACATGGAACGGGCTCGACCGCGCGTTTTGCCGACCGCAACGGGCAAGTTATTCGCGCAACCTTTTGACGCGCCCGTTGATGCGCTGCAGCGAACCGACCGCATGGCTCAACATGGCGTCCGTGGCAGTTGGGATCTGGTGCTCGCTGAAGCGGCGAGCATCCTTGGGCTGCCCACTCCGATTCCCGACCAGCAACCTTCTCAGGATCCGGCGCTTGTGCCGCACCTCAGAGATTTGGCTCAGCGATGTGAAGCAGCTTTCAAGAATGTGGGGGATCGTGCAGAACTTGAAGCCAGCATGAATGCTTTGCTCGAGAGTTTGAGCCAGACTGTTTACGTGCATGAGGAGGAATCCCATCGTGAGCTGTCCGCTAAGGCAGCGCGGCTAGATCGAGCATCCTTGCTAACCATCGCTTGTGAGTTGCTTTTCTGGAGCATGCCGCAAAGCGCGAGCACCCTGGAAAATGTCTCCCCTGGAATCTTCCGCGGTCCCCGGCCAGAGGGTGTGACCGGGGACCTGCGTATGGCAGTGGAGACTCCACATGGCTGGGTCTTGATCGGTGACCGCGGACCCAATCGCTATGACGCGGACGTGGCCTATATCTTAGACCTTGGTGGTGATGACTTTTACTCTGGCCGCGCCACTCGAAGCAGCGCCAAGGTGCCGGTGAATCTGATCGTGGATCGTTCCGGAACTGACCACTATCAAGCCACCGAAGGTGCTGGCCTGGGCGCGGGGATGGTGGGTGTGAGCGTGCTTGTGGATCACTCAGGAGACGACACTTACGAGGGCAGGCGTCTTGCCTGCGGCGCAGGGGCCCTTGGGGTCGGCGTGTTGGTGGACTATGACGGGGACGATGTTTATACGGCGGACTCCTATGCGCTGGGGTCGGCAGTTTTTGGTGTGGGCCTTTGTCTGGATCGGTTGGGTTCGGACCAAATGACCTCGCCGCTCTATTCCCTTGGGTTTGGCGGTCCCCTTAGCGTTGGGCTCTTGGTGGACGGGGCGGGCAACGACAAGCGCGTGGCCCGCGGGGTTTACCCCTCGCACTATGGCACCAAGGGCGAGTTCAACGCGGCCTCCATGGGCGCTGGCCTTGGCTTCCGCATGTTGGACTTGTCGCTCCCCCAGTTGGCAGGCGGCTGGGGCCTGCTAGTGGATTGCGCAGGAGATGACATCAACCAGGTGGGGGAGTTTGGTTGTGGCATGGGATACTTCTTTGGAGTCGGCATCGTGCGGGATCTCGGTGGAAATGATTCCACCGAGGCAAGTCGCTACGGAATTGCTACGGGCGCGCACTTCGGCGTGGGCATCGTGCTCGACGATGGGGGCGATGACTCTTGGATTGCTACCAGCACCGCGGGGATTGCGGGAAACTGGGACCTGAGCATGTCGTTCTTTGCAGATCGCGAAGGGGACGACACCTATCGTGGTGGTGGAATTTGCTTGGGCGGCGCGACGATCACATCCCTCGCATGTTTTATGGATGGCGCGGGCAAGGACACCTATGTGAGCGCTGGAGATCCGGCCTTTGGTCAGGCAGGGCATCCCCAGGACCTTGGGCGAGGCAGCGTGTGCCTTGGGATTTTTCTCGACGCGGGAGGAGCCCAGGATTCCTATCCGACTTCGGCTCCTGACTGGGTGGGCAACGAAACCCTGCACACTTCTGAGTCCATGGCGGACACGGGAACGGAGACCGGGGTCAGCGGCCGCGGTGTTTTTGTGGATCGTTGACTCGCGGCCTACACGAGTTTTTCGATGTCGCCAAGGGGCGTCCAGCTCTTGACTGTGTGTGCGTCCACGTTCCAATCCCGGTGCTTCACATCTACCCCATAGGTGGCGGTTTCGCGTACCCAGGCTTGTGAGTCACCGCTGCTGGCGGGGTCGTAGAGGTCTACATCGTGCATAATGACCTCGAAGCCGTTGGAGGAGTCAAAGCGTCCGATGACGATCGAGCCGTCGTTGCATTCGATCACGAGGTTCATCCCGTGAGGTGCGTCCATGATATTGTCTTGCATGATCTATTATCTGCGCCCGATCTGGTGCGCAGGGAGGGTGATTCTAAACTACAGGGAGTGGGGACTTTGCCATGATAGGGCTCTTCTATGGCACGAATCCTCCAACTTGCAGCTCTGACCCTCATTGCACCCCTCTGCGCCCAGAACGGCGACCGCAAGGGAGAGGATCAAGCGCCCCTGCCGGATGACCTGGTCGTGCCAGCTGCGCCAGTGATTTCCCCAGCCGAGCAGCTTGCTGGGTTTGTGCTCGAGGGGGATTTGGTGGTTGAGTTGGTGGCTTCCGAGCCCCTAGTGGTGGATCCGGTCCAGATCAGTTTTGACGAACAGGGGCGGCTTTGGGTTTGCGAGATGCGGGGCTACATGCCGAACGCGGACGGCAAGGGTGAAGATCAGCCCATCGGCCGTATCGCTGTGTTGGAAGACACCGACGGGGATGGGGTCATGGACAAGCGCGTGGAATTCCTAGATAACCTGGTCATGCCGCGGGCGGTGGTGCCCACCCGAGGTGGTGCCTTGATCATTGCGCCGCCGGTGCTGATGCACGCCATGGACACGGATGGGGATGGGCGAGCCGACCAGACTCGCGTGTTCGACACATCTCTTGGTGGAATCGGAAATCCCGAGCACGCAATCAATGGACTGGTCTTGGGCCTGGACAATTGGTTCCGGTGCGTCAAATCCAGCGCACGCTATCGTTGGGAAGGAGGGGACCTGGTGCGCGGCGTAACCGCTGGCGGAGGCCAGTGGGGAGTTGCTTTCGATGACTGGGGCCGGGCCTATTACAACACGAATTCAGATCCCCTACGAGGGGATCCGTGGCCCAGTCACTATGCGGTTCGTAATCCAAACCACGGCACAGTGCGCGGAGTAAACCGTGGCTATGTGGGGGACAAGAGTGTATTTCCCGGGCGTATCAATCCAGGGGTGAACCGTGGTTATCAAAGGGCAACCTTGAGGGATGATTACACCTTGCGCACGTTCACCGGAGCCTGCTCTCCCTTCATTATTCGTGGCGGAGGCTTAGGCGAGGCCCTTCGCGGGAGCGCAATCGTTTGCGAACCCACCGGAAATCTGATCACACGCTATACCCTAGCCAGCACCGATGGAGTGGACCTGAAAGCGAGTCGACCAATCGCTGGGAAGGAGTTCTTGACGTCCACTGATGAGCGTTTCCGGCCGGTTGCCCTTTGTGATGGCCCCGATGGAGCCCTGTATGTGACGGACCTTGCTCGCGGCCTGATTCAGCACCGCATGTTCCTGACTTCATTCTTGCGCAAACAGGCGGAAGATCGTGACCTGGAGAAACCCCATGCATTGGGACGCATCTGGCGCATTCGGAAAGCAGATCTGAAGCCGGCTAGTAAGCTCAACATGCGGGATTGGACCTGGACCCAATTGGTGGCGGCTCTCAAGGATGACAATGGCTGGCTGCGCAGTACGGCTCAACGGTTGATCATCGAGGACTACGACGGGGACACCTACGTGCGCGATCAGTTGGAGTCGTTGGTTCTTGATGAAGAGTCTTCTCCCGAGGCGCGCGCCCATGGGCTTTGGACCTTGGAAGGGTGCGATGAATTGCGCCCTGGTTTCTTGCTCAAGGCCTTTGGGGATTCGGACCCCCGGGTGCAGGCTCAAGCGGTTCGGGTGTCGGAGGCCTTGCTGTCCACTGGGAACCTGGAGGTGACCCAGGCGGTGGTTCGCTTGGGCGCCCAAGGGGATGCGGCCTTGGGGCTGCAGGTCTTGCACAGCTTGGGCAGCGCCCGCACCAAGGAGGGTGATCACGCGATGATGCGCCTAGCCTTGTCCCAGGAACCTTCGGCGCGAACCAGGGAGGCATTGCTCAGCGGCGTCTACCGCCGGGAGTTGGAATTCTTGGGGGAACTGTGCACATCCCCCGAGCTCGTAAAGAAGACCGACGGCCACGCCAAACTGATTCATTCCTTGGCCCGCTGCATTGTGCGCGAAGGGAGCCTGCCCCGGATCAACGGGCTTTTGGAGCTCGTCGGTGAACGTCAGCAGTCCGGTTCGTGGACCGCTGACGCGATTTCCGGAGGCGTCTTGGGGTCCCGCCCCAAGGGGTCGGAAAGCAAGCCGCGACCCGTGCGCGTGGCCCGCGCCCTCCCTGCTTGTGAAGACCTAGAGGAGGCCCTACAGGGAAGCGATTCCGCCAACGTGCGTGCGGTGTCCGCCGCGTTTGTTTGGCCAGGGCGCAAGGGTTTTGAGGAGTGGCGCCTGCGTCCGCTCAGCGAGTCAGAAGAGCAGGATTTTGCCAGGGGAGCTGAGTTGTACGGCCAAATCTGCGCGGCGTGTCACCAGCCCTCTGGACTAGGGGATCCCGGGCAAGCCCCTCCCCTGCGTGATCAGCGCGTGCCCCTGGGCAAGCCCGAGCGTCTGGCGGCTCTCTTGCTGCACGGACTCAGCGGCCCGATCACTGTGGCCGGCAAGGTGTGGAACGGAGACATGCCCGCCATGGCGTTCAGCGATGGGGATGTGGCGGCCGTGGCGACCTACCTGCGCCGTGCGTGGGGCCATGGAGCGGACCCGGTGGGTGCGGAACTCGTGACTCGCGTGCGTGCTGCCATTGCCGAACGTAAGGGGCCTTGGTCCATTGAGGAATTGGACGCCTTCGAGTTGAAGTGATTTCCTCTTACTTCAGCACATACATGCGCGGGTTGCGCCAGTGAATCGTGCCCTGTCGGCCGCTGTGCACCTGCAAGGCGATGAACCCCGACTTGAAACGATCATCGTGTAGGTCAGCGGTGGGGATGCCGTTGACCCAGATGCGCGAGTGATCGCCCAAACACTCGATGCGGTACCGATTCCAGCCGTCCAGTTGGAACGCGGCGCGTCCCCGGGGATTGTCCTTGAGGTTTTGGATCCAATTTTCGCACTCGCTAAAAATCCCGCCGGACCAGGAGCGATCCGAGGGATCGATCTCTGCTTGATAACCGCAGACCCGGCGACCATCTACCAGATAGCTCCGAAATTGGATGCCAGAGTTACCCTTGACCTCGAGCCAAACATCGGCTTCAAAAATGAAGTCCTGGTACGTTTCATTCGTACGCAGAAAAGACTGTCCGCCACCGCCGACCTTGCCGATGATCGTGTCCCCATCCCGGGACCACTCGGCATTTCCCGTGGGCGTCCACCCTTCGAGGCCGTCGCCTTTGAACAGGTTGACCTGTTTGCCTTGGAGTGATTCCCCCGAGCGCAGGCGCATGGAGCGATACCAAACTTCGCCCCCGTGATCTTGAATCAAGAAACGCCCAGGCTCGGCCTTGGCAAAGTCGTTCAAACCCCTGAACTTGGATGCTTGGCGTGCGGCTTCAAAGGTTTCGCTGCCCACGTCCGTGTTCACCACCCGCTGGTTGTCGATCCAGTGTTCCAGGTGATTGCCTTGGGCTACGATGCGCGCCTGGTGCCAGCGCAGGGGGCCTGTGGGCTTGGCCTGGTTGGCAGCGTGCACGGCGTAAAGGGATGCGCAGAGGTGCTTGGCCCCTTCTTTAGGGTGAGCGGTGTCGTCCAATACTTGGAACTCCGGTCCCAGCCATTGCTTGCCTTCACGCTGAACTCGGTACTTGAGCCCGCTGTTGGTGCCACTGGCCAGTTGGAATTCGAATTCCAGTTCGAAGTCGGTGAAGCTGCGCTTGCTGACCAGATCGCCCGCCGCTTCGGCCCGTCGGAGGTTGCCGTTGACCACTTGCCAGCCAGCGCCCGGGTCCTTGCCGTCGCTGCTCTCCCAGCCGGCGAGGCTCTTGCCGTCAAAAAGTAATTCCCAGCCCGCTTTGCGCTGGGCTTCGGAAAGGGAATTCGCAGTGGCGCTGCCATCGAGTACATCCCCGGTGGCGGCCCATTCGGTTCCACGACGGATCACTTCGGCAAATTGCGGGTCCTCATGGGCTTCGCGAGATCCACCCTTCCCCACATGGCCGAGGGGCGTATGGAAAATGCGTCCCTTGCCTTCCATGCGCACGACGATCATGGGCTCAAGAGCATTGGAGCCGCCAGTTTCTGGATCAGAAAACGCGCTGGCGATCTGTTCGAAGCCGCAGTCGTGCATGTGCACAAGGCGGTGGTACAGCTCGTCGGGGTGGGCGACCAGATCCGGCAGGGTTCGTGTGATTGGGTGATCGCGTACTTCCATGCGCACATCAAAAGGGTGGACTCGGCCATGACCCGTGCCCTGGCGCCAGCAGTGGCAGACCATGGCCTCGTAGGCTTCCCAACCGGGGAACGCGTTGTTGGCTGCGTGCACCACAGAAACCCCAAGGCCCGAGCGCACCGCATTGAGGAAATTACTCTCGGCGGGTTCGCCCCAGCGCGGGCCGTTGTAGTCCAAGAGCAGGGCGTCGAATGACTGCAAGCGATCGAGGTCCACGAGGTCCTTCGCGGGGTCGTAGGTAACCTCGACCTCGAAGCGACCCGACTCGTTGAGAATGCGGTTCAGGGATGGTGTCGTCCATTCCCAGTCGTGGTTGTTGGCACCGGAGACAATCAGGACCTTGATGGGTTCCTGTGCCGCACTCAGCGCGGCCAGGGCTAGGAAACAGGCAGAGGCAATCAATCGCATGCCCTGACTCTAGCCGGGAATCGGGGTGGGGGTAAGCCTGGGGGCAGAATCTCCCCTGAGATAGGCCCGCATAACCCGCTCTGCCTTGAGGTTGGGGAAGTTCTACGGGAGCAGGGACCAGGTGTCCCCTTCCTTGAGCAGGTGCAGCTCAATGCCTGTCCCCGACTGCAGGCCCTTTTCCTTGAACTTGGGGATCTTGGCCGAGCGGGCGTCATAGACCATGACATGACCTTCGCCCATGACTCGAAAGGCGTCGCCTTCCACAATGCAGGCGGTCTTTTCCGAGATACCAACGCCGATGTAACGGGGTTGGTCCAGTACCGCGGTCAGGAGCCGGGCCAATCGGTCCCGTTGGGTAAAGTGTTGGTCGACAATGACGGGACCCCAAAGACCCAGGCCGCGACTCGGTTTGATAGCGCCGGTCAGGAGGGCTGCGGGTTCGGGCGGGCCGCCAATCATGACGTTGCTCATGATCGCAGCACCTGCGCTCGTGCCGCCCACTACTGCCCCATAACGGCGGCGCTTGTGGATGATGTTGACTAGCTTGGCGCTGGACAGCTCCCGTGAGAGTTTGTTTTGGTCGCCGCCTGGAAACCAAATCAAATCCGCGTTAGCCACTCGCATTTCCGCAGTCTCATCGAGGGGGTCGATCACATCGATGCTCGTTGCCCCAAGGCGCGCGAACATTTCCGCGGTCCCTTGACCCCTGTCTTCTCGCCCTGATGCTTGGGGCAAGATCACCACGTGTGGTTTTGCGCAGCCGGTGAGGGCGAGGGCTTCAAACAGAACCTCGTCGGGTGTACCGCCGCCTCCCACAACCACAAGCGCACCCGGCTTGGGGTCTTGACTCTCTTCTGATGCAACAGGGGTCTGCCGGGTGCTGGCAAATGCACCGAGGCTCAGGGTGGCAAGGGCAAGGATGGTGGTGCGCTTCATGGGAGCATCATACTCCACGGATGCGCGCCCAGTGCCCGCCTAGTCCAGGGGTCGAATCATGATGTTCTTGGCTTCGATGCGTGAGCCTTCATGGTGCTGCTGAAGGGCGATATGACCCGCCCCGTGCAGTCTCTCAGTATCGACGAAATCGGTGATCTCGGCGCCGTTGACCCTGATTGTGATATGGGTTCCAGCGTCAGTATCAACACACCGGATTTCATAATCGAACCAAGCGTTTTCCGGGACGATCCAAGTGGTGATGGAATCCAAGGAATAGAGGCTGCCGGTCTTTTGGGGATCGGGGAAATTCGAGTTGATCTGCGCCTCATAGCCCGGGGGCCAGCCCTCTTCCGCCTGTACGCGGAAGTAAAAGCCGGAGTTGCCGCCGTCGTTGATCTTGAAACGTCCCTTGAGTTCAAAGTTCTTGTAGTCGTCGCGCTTCGAGAAGAGGTGTCCGGCCTTGCCGGTGCCGATCAGTATGCCGTCGTCGTTCAGCTCCCACTCCGCGTCTCCGGTGCTGGGCCAGTCATCGAATTCGTCTTCGGGGAAGACCTCAGACCAGCCATCTTGGGGAGCAGACTGACGGCCGGGTTGCACCATGACTCCGCGGAAAGCGCAACGGTGGGGGGCTCCGGTCAAGGCCACGGGACCGAGAGCGCTCTCCTTGCCCAAAGGCGCATCCTCATCGGGCGCGTGCAAGATGACGTTCTCGAGCATGGGCTGGTCATTGATGCGCAGGGAACGCAGGACCGCATCACGCGTCTTGTTTCCTGTTTGATCGTAGCGGGCCGCCTGAATGTCCCAGGTGAGTTTGTTCCACTGGCCCTTACCGTAGTAGCCGCGGATCGCTGGGTCCGGTTGCTTGCCTGCCACCGTGCCGCAAGCTGGGTTGTCGGTGAGTTTGATCGCGTATTGACCCAGGAGCCAGAGCTCTGCTGATCCGCCACGGGTCAATTGGAACTCCACTTCGCCCTTGTGGTCTCCCAGGTTGATCTTGCCGAGGAATTGGGCGCCTTCTTTCACCGGCACAAGCGCGCCATCACCCTCAGTCAAGCTGAGGATGCTGTCGTCGCCTTCGGTGGGCTGTGCATTTGTCAGGCGCCAGCCTTCAAAATCCCAGAGGGCAGTGGCGTCGGAATAGGTCAGGCGCAGCCAACCCTCCATAGCGTTCTCCTTGGAAGGGGGCGGAGAAACGATCTTGGAGACTTGCTCTAGGCAAAGCGGTCCCTCCGGCAATTGATTGATCGTGTAAGAGAACTCCCTGTGTAGGAGTGGCCGTCCGTCTTCGGTGACCAAGTGATCGGGCAGCTTCACATCCAAGCAGGTGGCTGCGGTCAAGGCTGCAAAGGTGAGGCGTAGGCTCTTGCGGTCTTCCGAAATCTGCACTGCTTGCGCTTTGAAAGGCACGAGGTGCTGGGGCGGGGAACCGTATTCCCACCAGTAGTTGTAGTCGTATTGCAGTGCATCGACCGTGGAAGGGTCGATGGTGACTCCCTTGGCGAGGGGTTCGGTGAGGGTGATATTGAATCCATCCTGGGCCAAGTGAATCTCGTGGAAGTCCAGGGGAGTCTTACCGGTCCATCGCAATCGCGCTAAGCCGTCCGCCGGGGCACGTCCACCCCAGCCTCGGTTCGTGTAGCCCAGCATCAAGCTGCCGTCGGGGCCAAATGCGATTCGGCAGGCAGACCCGAGCTCGCTGCGGAACGGAACCACGGCGCCTTGGTATTCGCCGCGCACCTTTTCCATGAGGGCGCGCAGGACGACTCCATTGGTCATTTCGGTCACGAAGAGTTGCCCTTGGAATGGTCCGAATTGGCCCTCACTAGAGTCATAAGTCAAATTGCCCGTGGAGCGGGACCAGCGGTAGGGGATCCAGATCGCAGGAGGTTTTCGATTCGCTGCCGCAGCAGAAGGGATCTCGTAGCTGGGCTCGCTGTTCGTCGAGCGGTACTCATCGGTCCACATGAGCGAAGCGGGGTGCCCGAAGAAGGCACCTTCGGTCACATGATAAATCGGGCTGGATGCAACCCAATCCCCTTGATTGTCGGTGACGAACAGGTCGCCTGCCGCATTGGTACCCACGCCGCAGGGACTTCGCAGTCCATAGGCGAAGGGGCGTGTTGCACCGTTCGGGGCGATTTGCAGGCACCAACCACGGAAAGGGACCGGGGACTTACCAAGCCACCAGGGGTTGGAGAAGGAAACGTTAAGGGTGATGTAGAAGTTGCCCTGCTTGTCCTGCGGCAAGCCGAAGCCGAATTCGTGGTAGTTCCCTGAGACTCCCCAAGAGTTCGAAATCGTATCGATGCGGTCACAGCGACCATCTCCGTCTTCATCCAGCAAACGCGAGACCTCGCCGCGTTGCATGACGTGGATCTGATCATCGACCACATTCAGGCCTAGGCCTTCCCGTAAGCCCTCGGCAAAGAGCGAGAATTTGGCCTTGGAAATGTCGTCACCCAGGGCTCCGTCAACGATCCAAACTTGGCCCCGTCGTGTACTGACCGCCAATCGGCCGTCTGAAAAGAAGTCCAGACCGCCAACCTCTAGGACCGCGCCGGAGGGGGTCTTGAAGGTCTCGAGTTCATAGTAAGTGGACTCGGCCGCATCGCCCTGCAGGGCGGCTAATAGAAAAGGGAGGAGAATCATTTGGAGAGTTCCTTGGCAATTGCGGTACGGGTAGCGTCATCCCAAGTGAGGCAGGTCAGGCGAGTGATGTTCACCGTCACATTCTCGAAGCTTGGATAGATCCAAAAGCCCACATCACCTTTGGGGCCCGGGACGGCGCCCCCTTGATTGGGAAAGTCCAGGGAGTGAATCACGGTGACCTGAAAACCACTGGGGTTCTTGCGCACGAGCCAATGTTGTGTTCCATAAAGCCGGTCCGTATGACCGTCCGTGGCTTTTTGCAGGTCTCCTTCAAAGGCCCCTAAAAGATCTTCGGGAGGAATCATGTCTAAGCCGTCAAAGCGCAGCACCTTGTCGGGGATCTCTGACCGGACTGTGAACGAGCGGCGCCACCCGCTGCCAACGGGCGTCCGTACATGGCTGACAGTTTCCATCACAAATCCCGCAGAAGTTCCATTGTCGATGAGTTCATAGCCAAGTCCACCAGAGGTTCCTCTGGTGAAACTCGTCCGCATGGAGGCTCCCAATTCCTTCGGGGGGAGTTTTTTCCCAATGGTGGCCAGGTACCAGGAAGTCTTGGGCTTGCCAGCTCCGAACAACTCGATCACTCGGCCAAGGGGCTTGAGAGCCGCGCCTCCTCGACCAGTCCAATCCATGCGGTCCACGAAACGCCCGCTGCGCACGCCAAGTAGCCTTACATCATCGGTGCGATATTCAAAAGTTGTACCGCTGGGCAGCCCAATCAAAAGGCCGCGCGGCTGCTTGTCGGCAGCTAGAAAAATCGGCGGCAAGAGGCCTCGTGCCAGCAGCGTTTCTTCTTTGACCACCAACTCGGTTTGTGCCGGGTCGACGATCGTTCCTGGAGGACCCAGGGAAATCACATACTGTGCAAGCGCCTCACGTTGGTCCTTAGTCAGGGCCACATCGAACGCGGGCATGGGTGTTCCCGGGATGCCGTAGGACAAGGTGCGCAGGACTGCCTCGGGGGTGTTGCCGTAGGAGAAGCCGCCATCGAGGAACGAGCGCGCGGGTCGTTCGAGCTCGGTGGTGCCTTTTCCATCGCCAGTTTCTCCGTGGCAGGCGGCACAGTGGATCAAGAAGAGGTCCTTGGTGGGATCGTCTTCTTGGGCTGCCAGGGGCGGCAGGAGGCAGGAGAAAAAGAGGGCTGGTAGCAGGAGGTGGCTTCGCATGGCGGTGCAGGTTAGCGGGTGAACGTTGGGCTGGGGAGGGCTTCTCTGGCGGGGGATACGAATTTGAGCGCGGGCAGGCACTTCTCGGGCAGCTGGAGGCCTGGAGCGAGCCTCTAGCGTCGAGCAGAGCCAAAGCTCAGAATAGGCATCGCATTCCCTTCCGGCCTGCAATAGGGCTGGAGAAACTCGGGAGTGTTGCGATGCCTGAGTTCAAACACCACAACCGTTCGGTCTTCTACGACACTCTGGGTGCTGGTCCAGCAGTTGTGTTTCAGCACGGGTTGGGAGCCGACCGCCGGCAGGCCCTTGGGGCTTTGAGTGAGTTGCGCGGGTGTCGCGTGATAGGGATGGATGCTCCAGGACATGGGCAAACGATTGGTGGGTCCGGGCCCTATGGCTTCGGTGACTTTGCGGATTGCGTGCTGGGATTGATGGACCACCTCGGGATCGAATCCGCTGTCCTTGGGGGGATCTCCATGGGCTCGGGGATTGGGCTTGCGGCGGCTTTGCGGGCACCCAAGCGTGTGCGGGGTTTGCTCTTGGTGCGACCCGCCTGGCTCGCAACAACATCCCCGCCCAACCTAGAAATCGTAGCTCGCATCGGGCATTGGATCGAGGACGCTGGTGTAGATCAAGCGCGAAAACAGCTTGAGGCTGATCCTTTCTATGCGGAACTATTCAACACCAATCCAAACTGCGCCGCCTCTATCGCCGGTGTGTTCACGCGCCCCCAGGCCCTTGAGTCCGCCAGGGTGTTGCACCAGATGGTGGATGATCGGCCCTTTTCTTCGATGGGGGATTTAGGGGAGGTCCACTGTCCCACCCTTGTGGTCACGAATGAGTCCGATCCACTGCACCCCATGGGGTTAGGGGACGAGTTGGCCCGGGCTATTGGGGGAGCGCAGCATGAGGTGGTTCCGCCGCGCTATACCGCCGCCGCCGATCACCAGAGCGCATTGACACAGGCCATCCAGAAGTTCTTGGACGGTTCCTGCGTGTAGCGGCCCAATGGGGACGGCCGGGCATCCTTTGGATTCCGCTTCCCCTCAGCCTTGTGGTACCTTTCAGCCTCCACCCTGCTGCCAAAGAAGATCCTTTGGAGCGTGAGGTCGGTAGAGCCCTAATCCCCCGCGACGCGGACCCTTCTATGAATGCAATCAATCCGAAGACCGTGTGGAACCGCGTTCTGACATGTGCTGGCTTGACCGTCCTGTCGAGCGCACCTCTGTTGGCCCTGCAAACCGAAAACTCTGGCGGCACTCTTCGCCCGGACCAAGCCTGCTTTGATGTGCAGCATTACGATTTGGTTCTAGTAGTGGTGCCGGATTCCAAGAAGATCGGCGGCTCCCTGACCATGACCGCGCGCATGGAGAAAGCCAGTGAAGAGATCAGCTTGGACTTGGACAGCCGTCTCACCGTGCGCCGCGTCACGGTGGCTGGTGTCGAGGTTGAGGCTACTCACACTGAGGGGCGCATTACGATTCCTCTGGCCAAAGGGCAGGGTGCTCCGGGGCAGGAAATCAAGGTCAACGTGCTCTACATGGGCACTCCCCGAGAAGCGCCGAATGCACCCTGGGTTGGCGGTTTCACCTGGGCCAAAACCCCATCCGGGGCGGACTGGGTCAGCACCACTTGTCAGATGGAGGGTGCGGACCTGTGGTGGCCGTGCAAGGATCATCCCTCCGACAAGCCTGAGAGTTTTGACCTGAGGGTCACGGTTCCGGCTGGCCTTGTTTGCGCTTCTAACGGCCGCCTGATGGGTGTTCAAGAGGGAGACAGCGGGGCACGCACTTTCCATTGGCACACCAGCATGCCCATCCCCAACTATTCCATCGCCCTCAACATCGCGCCCTATGAGACCATTTCGCGCACGGTGGAGAGCATCGACGGTGGCGCGATACCGGTCACCTTTTGGCACCTGCCCGAGAACACGGACAAGGCCAAGGTTCTCTTCGAGGAAATCGTCGACCACCTCAAGCACTTGGAATCCGTCTGCGGCCCCTATCCCTTCCGGCAGGACAAGTATGGCGTTGTGGAAACTCCGCACCTTGGAATGGAGCACCAGACCATCATCGCCTACGGAAACAACTACT
Source organism: uncultured bacterium (assembly GCA_937910685.1). Taxonomy (GTDB): domain Bacteria; phylum Planctomycetota; class UBA1135; order UBA1135. Next base: position 21,536 of record CALEMP010000003.1, on the reverse strand, counting down.
CGGGAGATCCCGAGTTTGACTACGACTGGCTGCATCACCACGAAATGTCCCATGAGTGGTGGTCGAACCTCTTGACCTGTGTTGACTGGGCGGACTTTTGGATTCACGAGGGCCTGGGAACTTACATGCAGGCCTTGTACCTAGAGAGTCGTTTCGGGGTCGAGGCCTATCGTAAGAAGATGGAGATCGACTGGAACCGCATCGGCCAGAATGGGGCGATCGCACCCATTGCGCCCCGTGGAACCCAATCCATGTACTTTGCGGGAGGAGTCCCGGATGCTCCTGGCGGGGACATTTACTTCAAAGGATCCTGGGTTGTGCACAACCTGCGCTGGCTGATGGGGGACAAGGAGTTCTTCAAACTCTTGCGCGAGTGGGCGAAGCCCGGAACCGGTGGTGCACCCCGATTTGTCTCAACCGATCAAATGATTCAAGTGGCCTCTAGCATGGCTCGCGTGGATCTGGACTGGTACTTCGACGTGGTTCTGAAGGCTAAGCAGATGCCGGTGCTGACCGCCGAGGTGAAGGATGGCCAGCTGCATCTCAAGTGGAGCGTCGTCGGGGGGAAACCCTATAGCATGCCCGTGGAAGTCCAATTGGGCAGCAAGCGCGTGCGCGTGGAATGCCCCGCCGGTGAGGGAACCCTAGCCGTGGGCACCCAAGACTGGCAGCTGGACCCCGACCGCTGGCTCATTCGCCAGCGCTGAGTTCATCACTCGGGGGAGTGCTCTTCCAAGTGGCGCATGACATGATCGACCTCGTCGGGGGATCCCATCACCACGCTTGTGCGTTGGTGCAAGGACTCCGGCTCGACCTCTAGGGTTCGCGTCATGCCCGAGAAGGACTTGCCTCCTGCCTGCTCCACTAACATCGCCATGGGGTTGGCTTCGTACATCAAGCGCAACTTGCCCTTGGGTGACTTGGGAGTCGGCGGGTAAAGGAAAACACCGCCCTTGATCATTACACGGTGCACATCGGCCACCATGGCGCCGGCGTAGCGTGTGGAGTAGCCATTCTCGTGGGCCCACGCTAAGTACTTCTGGTAGCCGGTTGAAAACCCATTGCTATAGGCTTCGTTCATGGAATAGGTCTTGGCCGCCGAGGGGATGCGCAGGTTCTCTTCCACCAAAAGGAATGAACCGATGGTCGGATCGAGAACAAACATCTGCACGCCCTTGCCATGGGTCAGGACCATTACTGTGGAAGGCCCATAGAGCACATACCCCGCAGCTACCTGCTTGGTTCCGGATTTGCGGATTGCCTCTTCGGGGGATTTGCTTCGGCGGTCGTGGGCTAGGATCGAAAAAATCGTGCCCACGGTTCCACAGGTGTCAAGGTTCGATGAACCATCGAGGGGATCGAAGAGCGCAATGTAGGGACGTTCGCTGCTGTTGTCAGAGTGCAAGAGGATGGGCTCATCGTTTTCCTCGGAGGCCACAATGGACAAACCCGCGCGTGAACCGAGGCAAGAGATCAGGGTCTCGTTCGCGATCACGTCGAGCTTCTGCTGTACTTCCCCTTGGACATTTTCAGTGCCCATTGAGCCCAGTACGGTTTCGATACGCGCACGCCGACAGCGGGCGGCGATGAACTTAGTCGCGAGGGAAATGGCCGAGAGGATCCAGGTGAAGCGTCCGGATGCGTCGGGGTGTTCCGCTTCCTCGGCAAGCAGGTAGGACTGGATCGAGAGCAGCTGCTCGCTGCGAATTTCGGTGGGAATGGGGAGCTCACTCATGGGAAAAGGTGCTTATAAGCGTTGCCAAGGCCGAATTATGGTCAGGATGCGTCCATAGCGGCCAGATCAACACTATCGACAGGACGGAACGATACCATGCGTCAATTGGCGTGTTTCACGATGTGCCTGGAAGCAGCCACGAGCCTGTCCCCAGCCCCGATAATCCAATGAACCTCCTTCAACCGACCCTGCCCCTGCTGGCGCTCTTGATGCTCTGGCAGTCCGGATCTCTCACCCAAGCGGGCCCGACCCAAGGGGCCCAGATTTCTGGACAAGATCAAGCCAGCGAGGCCCGCTCCCTGTCGCCGCGCGTGGCTTGGTACACCTCGCTCGATCAAGCCCGGAAAGACGCCGCCCGCCTGAACCTGCCCATCCTGGTTCAATCCGCAGCACCCCAGTGCCGTTCAGTGCCGGGCATGTGGTGACCCGGCTACCGTAATTCAGAGGAGAGTTACTTCTCTGTCCCCGCAGTCATTGCTGCATCACGCGCTTGGATTTGTGTGCGCCCCGCTACCTATGAGCATGAGGCAGAGGCGGAGTTCCTGAAGCGCCTTTTCTCCAACCGGGACGGTTCCTTGCAGAACACCTCCTTTGGGCTGTTGGGCCCCGACGGAAAGAAAACTCTCTCCCGCGGGGGCCGCTCGCCCCAAATGGTTTGGAACAACAGCAAGCGGATGGTTACTGCTCTCGAGGAGAGCGCAGGTGAATACAAACCGCGCAAGGGCAAGCGATCTTTGCCTACGGTTGTTGACTTGCGTCTAGGCCTGAATGTTGCCGCCAGTGATGGTTTACCGCTGGTGGTCCTGATCGCGTCCAAGAAGAAGGATGCCTCCCTGCGCAAACTGCTCGCTGAGTTGGCCTGGTCCGATGGGTTGATCGCCGGGGCCCACTACGTGGTCTTGAGGGATCACGACGCGCTCAAGGAAATGAAGGGGCACAAGGCCTCGAGGCAAGTTCAGATCTTGAAGCCGGATGCCTATGGCCAGTCCGCCGAGATCGTTGGGGCTTTCGACCTTAAGGAACGTAAGCTCGAAGAGCATGCGGCAGAGCTCTTCTTGCTTGCCAAGGGGGAGCCCAAGGATGACCGCAGCCACACCCGGAACGGGCGCCGCCGCGGCATTGACTGGAAGAGCCTCTTGCCGATCACTGACAGTGGTGGCAGAAAGCGTTAAGCAGGAACCCTTCAGTAATAAACGCAACCGGCCCCCCGCGCACAATACGCAGGGGGCCGGTTGCTTTTGAGGTCAGACCTTTTAGGTCCGACTTAACTCACTGACAGAACGTAACCGACACACCGTTGGTGGTGTTGGAAGTCGGAGCGGTAAAGTTGTCTCGGAACCACAACTGGAAGTTCCAAGTGTCGCCGGGCTGGAACATCAGGTTCTGGGGCAAGTTGTTGAAGTCCGGGGCGAAGGTTAGGTCGCCAGGGCCCGTGTTCAGCACGTTGCCAGAGAAACGGATCTGGGGAGTACCCACACACAGGTTGCCTTGGCTGCCGCCGAAGAGAGGCACGAAGGCCTGGCTCTGGCTCATCAGGAAGTAGGACCACTTGTTCAGGGGCAGGTCGTGGGCGTCCAGGGACAGGCTCTGGTCCGCAACGTTGGTGCTTCCTGATGCTCCCAGAACCGCGCCGATGATGCTGGCGGAGTTCATGGTCGAGCTGCAGTAAGCCGTGATGTCGCCGCCGGAGCAGCAGTTTGAGCTGGGCACGAACACCGTGGCGTTACGACTGCCTCCACTCTTGAAGAGGCCAAGGGTTGCTTGGGCGACACCGGGTTGGGCGTCCGCTTCAAAACTGAAGGTGAACACGGTGCCCCAGCGAATCGCGTTGGCATCTGCGTTTTGAGCAAAGGTCTGGGTGCTCCAGTCCAGGCCGCCGCCGGTTTGATTCAGGGTCCAATCCGTGTTGTCCCAGGGCGATCCGGAGTGGTGATCCACATCGCGGAAGAACACGTTACTCGGGCTGCAGTTGCCGGGAACGTTGAAAGATCCGACCGAATCATCGGAGTTGAAGTTCTGCACGCAGTAGTCATAGCGATAGCCGCCAGAGGTCAGGGCCGTGGCCTTACTCGCGACAAACAGGTAACCGTGAACGCCAGGGCCACCTTCGTCGGTCAGTTCGATCTCTTCGATCATCACGTCCGGGTGGAAATGCTTCCAAGCGTAGACCGCCGGATCCATCATGTGGATCGGGCCTGTAGTGGTCAGGCTGTTAAGGTTGGAGTTAGTCCAACGGGCTTCGATCCAAGAAGCGTTGTTGCGCACATTGCCCGCCATTGAGTCATGGTGGGACAGGTACTCGGTCTCGCAAAAGTAGGTCACGCTGGAGTCAGCCAGCTCGTTGGCCGGCATCTGCAGGCGGCCACGGATTTGGGAGGGGCCGGTCGGGCCCGAGCCCCAGCTACTCGGCCACAGGCCGGTCACCGGGTTGAGTCGGAATTTGCCGACTCCACCGGCGCCGTCGTTCAAGCCAGAACCATAGGTGTCCGCGCAGCCAATGCCCAAGCTACTGCAGGGGGTGCCTTGGCAAGAACCACAGCTGTTTTCGTTCACCGCACAGAAGCCAGGCTTCAGCCAGGTGTAACCAAGCTGCTCCATGCGACCGTCCTGGATCTTGTACATGTTTGAGCCGATGACCGGGGGATCTCCCTGGCTGTTACCCCAGGCAACCGTGACGTTGCCGACGTTGCAGGAGGTCGTGCCCACACTGTAGGCAGCGATGCCGCCGGCTTGCCCGTAGTAGGCGAAGTCGGAGGAGTTATTGGCGATTTTAGATACCGCGATGTCTTGAGCGGCGGCAGCACCGGTCAAGAGGGCGCAGCCGATGAGAAGGAGTTTGAAGTTGATCATGAAAAAGGGGGTCGCTCAGGGTCTGAGTCAGAGAGGGGCTCGATGGAGTGAGAATGGAAGGCTCTAAGGAAACGGCAGTGTCCGAACCCTCGCCGATCGCAAAATCGAACCTCCAGTATCCCTTGGCCGGCTTGGTTTCGCCAGATGCCTGCTAGGGGAACCTCAGCTTGGACGCTTGACGGCCGTAAATTGTTCGTATTCGGTACCTGGGAGCCCTACGGCGGGGTGGCCGCCTCTAATTGAGAGAGGGCGTTGAGCAGAGCCGGATCTTCTGGGGCCAAGTCAAGACCCTCCCGCAGAAGGCGGGCGGCTTCCCTGGGGCGTCCTTGCATGAAGAGCATTTGGGCCAATTTGACCCGCGGCTGGGAGAGGCGAGGCTCCAGAGTCAGGGCCTTTTGGAGGGCCGCCTGGGCCGCCGCGCTATTGCCCTGGGCCGCGTAGAGGGAACCGAGAAGGTCATACAGGTGTCCATCCGCCGGCCGCTGATCCAACCCACTCCGCACATGGGCGATGGCTTTATCGAGATGACCTCGACCCGCTTCCAGTTCGATCAATTCTCCCCAGGCTTGGTGCAGGTCGGGATCGATTTCGACCGCCAGGGCCAGCAACTGTGCCGCCCGGTCCAAGTCTCCTGACGCCCAAGCTTGATGGGCCAAGTCCACAGAGGGCGCGCCCGCTCGGTACGCCGCTTCCTGTGCGCGACCCATCAGGTCGGCAAACATCTCTTGATCATCCAGGATCAACGCGGCCCAAGCGGATTCCATCAGGCGTAGGGGGTCACTGAAGAGCCCCGCATCCATCGCTAGGCGACCCGACTCAAGAACTTTCTTGGCGGCAACTTCGACTTCCTCGTCAACGGGTAGTCGGTCCTGGGTGAACCAGCTCATCTTGACTGGCGCTAGAGTCGCAAAAGCATTCGCGCTGCGCATGCCATGGAACTGCACCCAACTGGACTGGCTGATCCCGGCCAGCAACAGGAGGCTTGCGGGCAAGAACCAACGGGCTCCAGGCTGGAGTTTCCCCGCAGATTTCAGGGGAGTGTTCAGCAGTTTGACATTGGGTCGTGTGATCAACTGCATGCAGCGCAGTCCGAAAAATGCAACGCAGCCCGCGATCCCCAGTGCGAAGAGAAACGGAACCATGTCATAGATACCGCGCACTGAGAAAAATGTCCAGCAAAACACCAAGGTCAAAAGGACCTCTTCACCCCAGCCCTTGCCCCGTGTTTGTTTTGACTTCAAACCCACTGCGGGGGCTCCAAACCCGAAATAGAGCGCATTCGTTGGACAGACGCTAACGCAGTCGAGGCACTTCATGCAGTTGGTATCCACCACCATGCCGTACTCGTGAACCTCACGAGCTACATTCACATTCGAGCTGCAGGTTTGCGTGCAGTGGCCGCATTGTTCGCAAGCATCCGTAACGCGGATGCGACCCGGGGCGAACTTGTCGGCCACGGAAAAGATGGCTCCATAGGGGCAAGCATAGGTACAAAAACCCTTAGACCCCAAAAACCACACGCAAGCAAAGCCGCAGACCGCAAACGTGGCCAGGCCAACCCAGAGGCCTGGCATGGTGCTCCAGATGTCTTGTACATACAGTTCGTTTCCACGTATCGACAAGTCATCCTCAATCCAAATACGATAGGCCAGGGGCCAGAAGAACATATACCCCGCGGCCAAGAACGGCACGAAGGCCAGGCTGCGCGAACGCAGCGGGCGCGGTGTGATTCCGACCTTGAGCATCAGCCATCGACACAGGTCTTGGAGCGCGACCAAGTGACAGGCCCATCCGCAGAAGAATCGTCCCAGCAACAGGGTCGAGAGAATGACTGCACCGAAGAAGACAAGCCCGGCATTGATCACCGAGCGCTTGCTGAACTGCATCGCTTCGCTCGGCTCGATCAGGCTCAAGGTGCGACCCGTGGCGAACCAATGGGCCAGGTGTAGGGCCACAACTAGGTGGACCCCGATCAGAGCCCAGGCGCGAATGCGCGAGACCTTCGAAGCCCGCGGTCCAGCCCCGGTGCGGTCACGCTCCTCGGGGAAGCACTTTTGAATTTTCTTGCTCATTGGATTGGGAGTCCGGAAAGGATACCTGACGGCCCGCTCAACTCCGCTCCCGTGGGCCGCCGTTCCCCCGTTGAATTTGCCCCTTCTTGGCGCAGGGTGCGTCAGTTTCCCTCAGCACCCCCGGGCCTGGGCATCTGCATGGATTGAATCCCGAAGAGGCGGCAGCCCCCCCCCGCGGGGTCGGGTCCTGCCGCCAAGGGCTCATGGAGTGCCTGCAGGCCCTGCCGAGTGGTGCATGGGCTCGTGAACCATGGTGGGGGGGCCAAGGGAAAGCCTGTGGTCGACTAGGACAATACCCTCACACAATGCCCAGGAGAGGGTCATTTGGGCACCTTTGATTCCCAGGGCTGCAAATGAAGCCCTGTGTTTTCTCACCTGGAAGCCTTCTCATATCTGCAGTTCAACATTGGCTAGCCTGGTCCGATATAATCAGGGCACCTTCTCCCTTGTTCCTGTCAACCGACCGGAACTCAATCCGTGAACCACCTCCCATTGTGAGCCGTCGCGAAGAAATCAACTGGCTGCGCCAGGCAGCCCTCGGTGGAAACATCGATGCCCAGTACGACCTCGGCTGCGCCTATGCGGAGGGAACCGGAGTGCCCCAAAGCCATTCCACCGCCTACCGCTGGTTTGCTAAGGCTGCCCAGAAGGGCGACCCGGAATCCATGACTGCGGCGGGCTACTGCTTGCTGAATGGTGATGGGGTCGAGCCCGATCATGAAGCCGCCGTAGCCTGGTTTAAGAAGGCCGCCGGCGAAGGGGACCAGGACGCACCGCGCTACCTTGCCTCGTGCACTCTTTACGGGGAAGGCCTCGAAGCCGATGTGGAAGAGGGCTTGCGTTTGGCCGAGCAAGGCTGGAAAGACACGAGCGACCCCGAATACGCGCACTTGATCGCCTGCGCCCAACACGACTTGCTGCTCGACGAAGACGAGGCCGTGGTTTGGCATCGCCTTGCCGCCGAGCAGGACCACGACGAATCCATGGTCTGGATGGGCTACTTCACGCGCTACGGAATTGGTGTCCAGCGCAGTTTGAAGACCGCGTTTCAGTGGTATCAAAAAGCTGCCGATGCGGGCAATGATGCGGGCCTTGCCAACGTGGCGATTTGCTACCACAACGGCGAAGGCGTGGAACAAAGCTTCGAGCGGGCCTACGAGTACCGCGAACAAGCAGCCGCCCTGGGTCATCAGGAGAGCAGCCTCTGGCTGGCAGTGCAACTGCTCCAAGGTCTCGGCTGCGAGGCAGATCCTGAGTCGGCCCTCAAACGCATGTCTGATTTGGCCGAAGAGGACCCCAGCGCGGCCATGATGCTGGGCGAAAAGTTCTACTACGCTGAAGGTGTGGAAAAGGACGTGGACGAGGCGGTCAAGTGGTTCAAGATTGCAGCCGATTCCGATCTGCCCGAAGCCTGGACCTTCCTGGGTGTTTGCGCCTGGAATGGGGAAGGGCGAGAGGCCTCCATCAGCGACGCCATGGAATGCTATCGCCGGGCAGCGGACTTGGGCGATTCCCACGCATTGTTCAACTTAGGCCTCGCCTACCGCGGAGGAGAGGAAGTCCCGCGCGACTTCACTCGCTCTTGGCAGTTGTTTGAGCAGGCAGCCTTGCAGGGCAACGGCCCGGCGGCAGTCCTGTTAGCCGAGGCTTGTATCGAAGGCAACGGAGTGCCGCGGGACCCCTCCCTTGGGGTGGCCTACTTGCGCCCCGCCATCGCCGCGGAGGACCCGGACGCGATGATCATGATGGCCGAGTGTTTGGCCCAAGGGACCGGGGTGCGCGAAGATCAAGTAAAAGCACTAGAGTTGTTGAAACTCGCTCAGGTGCAAGGCCGCGACACTCGTGTTGAGCGCGGGCAGTTGCGCCGCCGCATGCGCGGGCTGGATTGAGGGCATCAGCGCCCAACCTTCATGGGCTCACGAGTCCTTGGACTTGAGCAGGGCGCTTGCTTTATGGGCCAAGGCTTCGGCCGCGTCCATGATGTGCTGGGATGAGGTCGAGTGCAGGTTGACCGGCAAGATCACCCAACGCTTTTCTTTTACAGCTCGCACCTCACGGGCGGCACCTTGCCCCAAGAGCCATTCCAGAGTGGGGGAGTGACCTCCGTTCTCGGCTTCGGCCAAAAGCAACAGGTCCGGATCCATGCGCAACATCTGCTCCAGATCCAAAGGCCCATTCCCGACCAGTCCAAACTCGGCCGCCGCATTTCGCATTCCCGAGAGCTCGATCAAAAAGTCATAGGCCGTGCCGTTCCCTGCTGAGGAGCCCCCGGCGCCATAGTTGCCATACGACAGCACGCGCACATCCTTGAGAGCCTCGTTCGCAACCAAGACCGCCCGGCGTCTGTCCAAGTCCGCCATCAGTTGCTCTCCCCGCTGAACCGCGCCTAGGGCCTCGCTACTGAATCGGATCAATTCCTTCAGCCCTTGATAACTGGTGGGCGTAGGCAGGCGCACCACGCAAATCCCTTGACGTTGAAGCAGGCTTGGAACAGTCGGCGGGCGCCAATCAGAAACCAACACCAAGTCTGGATCGAGGGCCAAGATATCCGCCGCGTGGAACCCCGCGGGATTCGGCAAACCTTCCCAGCGCTCCAGGGAACCCGCCGCCAGTGAATACCGCAGAGCTGTGGAAACCACCCCCACAATCTGCTCGGGCTCCAAGAGCTCCACCATCAAATCGAATCCCGTGGCCGAATCCGCAAAGACCCTTCTTGGTTTCACAGGCACGGAAACCTCGTGACCCGCACCATCGACGATATTGCGCATGGGAACGCTGGGGGGTGCATTCGAGCCACCGCATGCACACACAAGCGCGACAACTAAGAAGGACAGGAAACGGATCATCGGCGCCATTGTCATCTGCCACGGGCGTCTTGTCCAGCGAGCTTCACGTGCACTGGCTGTTTGTGCAGGACGCTGGGAGCCCCGAAGGCTGGGATACAAGTCGCAATGGAGTGGTGTAGGGCAGATCTACCCAAGAGTGACCATTTCTCAGAGGTCGCGCGTCGGGGCAGCTCTGGAACCAGAATCCAGAAGTCTCTGCGGATTCCATGCTAAGGTAGTTCTATGAAGAGCTTAAAGACAACTCTCGGGCGCGCCCATGCCTTCGCCGGCGCCATCGCATTTGGTGTTCTGACAGCAGGGCTACATTCCCAGTCGGTTGCTCCCGCCCAGGATCCAGCCCGGTGGACGTCTGTCCTAGTGGAGGCCGAGGCCTTTGAGGACCTTGGAGGCTGGGTTCTGGACCAGCAGTTCATGGATCTCATGGGGTCTCCGTTTCTGTTGGCACACGGAATGGGGGTGCCGGTCGAGGACGCCAAGACGCACGTTCAGTTCCAAAGTAGTGGTCGGCGGCGAGTGTGGGTCCGCACTAGGGATTGGGTTGCTCCTTGGAAGGCAACCGGTGCACCTGGGCGGTTTCAGCTCCTCATCAATGGCAAGCCCTTGGCGACCACCTTCGGCACCCAGGGAGTCAAGTGGCACTGGCAAGACGGTGGTATTGTCGAGGTCGATGGCAAGACCAGTGTGGTGCTGCATGATCTGACGGGCTTTGAGGGGCGGTGCGATGCGATCGTGTTCAGCGCCGATCTCGGTTGGAAACCTCCGGAGGACATGGGGGAGTTGGAGAGCTTCCGCCAGTCAAGCCTCGGGCTCCCCGTTGAGCCGGAAGACGCTGGCGAGTTTGATCTGGTCATCGTTGGTGGCGGCGTTGCAGGCACAAGCGCGGCGATCACGGCGGCGCGCCTTGGCTTGCGAGTCGCCCTGATCCAGGACCGGCCAGTGCTGGGGGGCAACTCCAGTTCTGAGGTCCGCGTGTGGCCACAAGGGAATCTCAATCATCCGCCGTTTCCGCGGGTCGGGGATGTGGTCATGGAGTTGGTCCCTAAACTCCAGGCTAACTCAGCCAATGGTCAGGCGGCGGCGGTCTTCGACGATGACCGCAAGATGCGAATCGTGAAGGCCGAGCCGAACATCTCCCTTTTTATGGAATACCGCATGAACGAAGTGTCGACCGCAAGTGGGTTGATCCAGTCCGTGACGTGCCAGAACGTTCGCAGCGCCCACCGGGTTTCCATCCGGGGTCGCTGGTTCCTTGACAGCACGGGCGACGGCTGCGTCGGCTATCTGGGTGGCGCGGACTTTGAACAAACAGAGCGAGGGCACATGGGCGCCAGTAACCTCTGGAACATCAAGTGCCTCTGCGACGATGAGGACCCCCTCTCTTCGGAGTTGCAGGCTGCCACAGAGAATGCGACGTTCCCGCGGTGTCCGTGGGCCGTGGACCTGAGCGACAAGCCCTTTCCCGGTCGGACCGCGGGGCCGCAGGCTCCCACTGCGGGAGCGACTCCCATCACCCTGGGAAACTGGTTCTGGGAGAATGGTTTCGACCGAGACCCGATCCACGACATGGAGCGGGTTCGGGATATGAACTTCCGGGCCATGTATGGGGCTTGGGACGCGATCAAGAACGTCGAGAAGCGGTACCCCGCACACCGGCTCAATTGGGTGGCCTACATCGCAGGCAAGCGCGAGTCGCGCCGCCTGATGGGTGACCTGGTGCTTACCGGCGAGGACCTCCGCAGCGGCAAGGAATACCCTGACGGGTGTGTCCCTTGCACGTGGGGCATCGACACCCATTACCCGAACGAGCAATATTCCAAGGGGCATGAAGGGAACGAGTTCATCGCATCAGCCACCCAGGGTGCGGGATTCACCTACAAGCAGCCCTACTGGCTTCCCTACCGATGTCTCTACAGCCGCAACCTGGGCAATCTCTTTATGGCAGGCCGCGACATCAGCGTGAGTCACGAGGCCCTTGGCGCGGTGCGGGTGATGAAGACGACCGGCGCCATGGGCGAGATCGTTGGCATGGCAGCTGCTGTGTGCAAATCCGAGAGCTGCAATCCACGCGAGGTCTACACCGAGCACCTCCAGAAACTACAGGAGGTCATGCGTGCCGGCGTGGGTCGAATCCACCGCCAGATCCTCAAGCCCACCGGGACAACAGAGCTGATGGGGGACACTGCCGCTGCCCGCGGGAAAATGGTGCGCTACGAATCCACCCAGAAGTCCCTTGGCTACTGGCGTAGCAAGGACGACTACGTCGAGTGGGAGGTCGAAGTCGCGAAGCCTGGCTCGTATGAGGTCCGGGCCCTCGTAGCTTGCATGGAAGGTGATCACGGCGGCAACTACGAGATCCGCATCGGCCAGGACCCTTCGGTCCTCGGCGGGAAGATTCAGTCAACGGGTTCCTGGACCGTCTACAAAGAACAACCGGTGGGCACGGTCACCCTCCAGCCAGGTCTTCAGCGAATCAGCGTTCACAACCGCAAGGATGTTGGCCCGCTCATGAAGCTTCGCAGTCTGAGGCTGGTCGCCAAGTAGCGGATCCCACGCATTATTCCTTCGCGCGACCTAGATGAGCCAGCTTCCGCCTCGTGGGTGCTGAAATTCAGCATGGCTGAACTTCACTCTTGTACTGATTACATGCGCGCGGCCGAAGGAGCGAATCGTTTTGATCCGCTCCTCCGGCCGCGCATATGTCTGAGTCGACTAAGTGTCCGGGACCTTTAGTCACCGCTCACAACAACATCGTCCAGCAGGCTAACTTCGTTGTTTCGATTGGCGCTGGCGCTGAAGCGGATACGCAGGTTGGGATTGCCGTCAGCTGCAGCACCCAGGCTGAATGACTGAGCCTCGTATCCCGTGGCATTGGTAGCTTCAAGGACAGTCCAGCCCGATCCGTCAAACCAATCAACTGTGAGGAACTCTCCTCCATCGTAGCCGCTGGTGGCACGGGCATAAGAGAGGACAATGTTGGCCCTCCCCGATGCGTCGATGGCGTGTTCAAGGCTTGAAGTGCGTCGCAGGCGAGCGCCGAAGGATCCGGTATTGGCCGCATTTCCGTGGACTTGAATATTGCCGGTGGTACTCCAGCCTGCACTCAAGGTGCCGGATTCGAAGTCTTCGCTGAGGAGGTCAGTTGAACCTCCGCCGCCGCCGCCGCCACCAGCGTCAGTGGTGAAGGCCCAGGTAGAGCCGGTGGTCGTGCCCCCGGCGCCGACTGAATCCACACGCCAGAAATAACTGGAGGCCGTGGAAAGCTGGCCTGGGCTGAAGCTGGTCTGGGCTTGGCTCGCCGCCAAATCTGCGGCGCTCAGATTGCTGCTGACGCCGAAGTAAATGTCGTAGGTGTCAGCACCTGCGGCAGCTTGCCAGCTCAAGCTCGGTGTGGTGGATATCCCAGTCGCGCCGTTCGAAGGGGAGGGTCCAGTTGCTGCGTCGGGTGGATTGGTTCCACCGCCGCCCCCAGCCACCAAGTCGGGGCGGAAACTCATGATCGTGCACCTCATCCGGTTTATCTGGATCGGAGTGAATTGGTACATGCACAAGTCTTCGCTGTAGTCCATGTAGTTGGTAGTCGGGTCCGGGCTACTGCAAGTGGTTCGGGTTCCACATCCATAGAATGGGCTGGACTCGCTGTTGGTGTCACAAATGAGATCACCGTTGCTTGCGCAACTACCGCTATGACAGCCGCCCTGGAAGGTGTGGTAGAGCCCCAAGTAGTGGCCGACCTCATGGGTCGCTGTGCGACCTTGGTCATAGGGCGCATAGCCGGAATTCCGGCCAAAGGCCTGGTAGAAGATGCGAACCCCATCATAACCTTGCCCAACTACGCCGCCTCCGCTGGGCAGATAGGCATAGCCGAGGTTGCCTCCCGCGCTGTTGACGTAGATGTTCAGATAGCGAGTCGTGTCCCAGCCAATCTGGTTGTAGTAGCTGCCTTTGTCGTTGTGCCATGCGTTGCTTGCATGGCGATAGATGCCCTTGGTTGCATTGCCGCTAGGGTCTGTTGTGGCTAGATGGAATTGAATTTTTCCATTAGTACCCGGGGATCCTGGAGTTCCCCCGATTGCGTTGAAGTCTTCGTTGAGTACGTCGATTTGGCTATATACGCGGGCATCGCTGATGTCACCAACACCGTTATTGCGGTGGAGGATGTGCACTACAACGGGGATGTCGAAGATCTCGCCGCCTCCCGGGTCGTATGTACTGAGCGGGTTTGTCAGCACGTTGCTGCAATCGCTTGGGGGTGGGTTGTTCCAGCCACCGGGGCTTACAGAGCGGTCATGGGAACCGCAACGCATTCCATGATCTAGGAAAAACTGGGACTGGTGAAACTCGGCCCAAGTCGCAAACACCTTGGTGCCCAGCTTGTCCATGGCGATGATGCTCCCATCTTTGTCTTGATAGACTTGGCGTTGGTCAGGAGCGCCGGGAAGGAGGGGGGCTTGAGCAATAGCTGCTGAAGAAATCAGAGCCGCAAGAAGCAGGGTTGCAGAAATTTTCATATGCAAAGGCTAGGTCAACTAGAGAGCATGCGCCAACAACAAAGTTTTTTGGAGCAGCGGCAATGCTTGTCTCTCACACCACTTTTTGGGATGGAAACATCGCATCGAACCGGCTCATACCTGCCCCATGCGATGTCAGTCCGTATTGGGTACGGACAAACCCCTAAGGGCTTATGGCGAGACGAACAACGGACTTATCTCTCTTACCAATGGCAACGCATGTGGTCATGCCTCTCTGCCCCGCGCCTTACGCAGCCGGCAGTTCCTCGGGCGCGCGCTTGGTCAGGAAGACTGAGAAGGCTGCCAGGAGTACGGCGGCGATCACCGCGCGTAGACGGAACAGGGTTTGGGGGAGGCTGCGGGGCCTGGGCTGTGTGTTGGCCCAGGCTTTCGTGGTATGCAAGAGTGTACGAGCCGATGTCGCCTCGGCTTCGTGGGGGTCGAGCCCCGAGAAGATGACGAAGTAATAGGACTCGTAGCTCAGGTAGGTATCCAAGGCTTGAAGATCGCCGGCGGTCATCCACGCGGGAACCCCGAAGCGGCTCATCAGCCAGACGGAGATCGAGGTGGTGTGACCCCAACTGAAGCCTAGGCGAGTCTCAGCGGAATCTCCGTTCTCATCGCGATCGATGCTATTGGGAGAGCTTGAGAATGCTGCCTTTTCCCCGTTCACCGTACGGCACCAGCTTGCCTGGAGTAATTGCTCAACAGCGGGAGCCAGTTCATCGAGGCGTTCCGGAAGATCGAGCATGTCGAGCAAGTGGACAATAGGTTTCAGATTTTTTGCATTGGCATTGCTGTATGGGCGATCAGGCTCGAGACCGGCGATGGCGTTGTCCGCGATCAGGTTGCGCTCTTCAAGTGTGAACGAGCCGAAGCGCAAGTGCCCCAGGATCGCGGGCATGAGGGAATTGAGGCGATAGGGTTTTATGGGCTTGGAGGACAGTGCTTCGTCAATTTCCATCTGATTGACGAAGTGCCGATAGTCCGGGTCCTCCAGGAACCCCAAGCGCGCAAAGGCCGACCCATTGTGGCTGTTGAAGTCGCCTCGCTCAAGCTCACGATCCAGCTGTATGCGGGCGGCGCGTCCAAGGGTTTGGAGATCGAAAGGGTCTTCACCTGCTGCTATGAAATTGGTCATGGTCTGATCCAGGTCCTTGATGTCATCGGTATCTTCGTATGTGGACAGCCTGGCCCTGACGGATTCGGGTGTGCCTTCTACTCCGCTTACGGGTGTGGTCTGAATGATGAGGAGGACAAAGATGGTCCACGCTCCACTCAAGAGAGGCCGGCGCGGCCAGCGTCCTGGTCTGCCGAAAGCACCGGTCATTCGCTCTCCACCGACCTTGCTCAGGTGAAGGCATACCGCATGTCCGACAGCCAAGGCTATGGGGACAAGCCACCCACCGTAGAAGGTGAATTCGTACGTCCGTGGGAAAACGGCAAGGGGGATGGAACCACAAACCAAAAACCCCATGGCCGTGGCGGCTCGTGTGCCTACTTCGCGGCGAGTTGCAAGACCTCCTCGAGACAGCGAGGCGTAGACCCCAAGAAAAGCCACCGTCGAGATCGTAATCATTATGGTGAGGGCATCACCCGGCACTCTAGGAATCAGCGAGAACGAGGCTAGTACCATCAGAAAAACGGGAATCCAGAATCGTCTCCACCACGCACGCGTTTCGTCCTGCGCGTCAATCTCGTCTTGACGGTGCAGGCCACTTGAACCCTTATGCACTGTCCGAAGCCCAAGAACCAACGTAAAGCAGATCATGATGATCGAAAGGACCGGGAGTAGAACCACACCGGGCACCACACTGGCCCCGGTCTTGAATGCAGCCGGCGCTCCCAGGCCGATCTTCGCAATGCTTTTGGGGAGAAGCACCGGAGGAACGAAGGCCGCCGCCCGACTAACGAATGAAGGGACGTTTCTCAGCGAGTGTATTTTGCCCGCGGATCCAGATGAGCCCTCCAAGCTGGCGGCGTCGATGCGATCCTGAACACCCTTGCGGAACTCACCGGCCTCGGGACGCAAATCCTCGAACGCCTCGAACAACTTGTGTCCAAGTTCGTCCTGTTCGCCCTCGAACTTATCCTTGATGTGCAGAGTGTCTTTCATGATTGATTCTCCATCGCCCCGGTCTTCTGAAGCAGTTCTTTGAGGGCCGCGCGTGCACGCCGCAGACGCCCTTCGACCGCGCGTTCACTCATACCCAGCAACGCGCCAATCGTGGCCAGGGAGGCGCCTTCGGTGTATCGCATGGTCAACACCGTGCGCCAAGGGCCTTTGAGCTGATCCAGAGCCTGGCGCAGCGCGGCCTTGTCGTCCTCGGAACTTGCGGTTTCAGCGCCTCGCCCCTCGGCAATTTCTTTGGCGTTATGGAGAGAGACCAGTCGACCACCTCCGGTCGACTTCCGCCGACTTGTGTGGAAGAGGTTTTGAGCAATCCCGCACAGCCAGGCCCCTACAGCACGCTGATCGGCCCAGTCGCCCTTGAAGCGCTCACGGCTGAGATAGGCCTCGGCAAAGGAGTCCTGGGCCAGCTCAATGGCATCCCGCGGAGCCGCCCCCCAGGAAGACAGCAGCCCGGTCAGTGGGCTTCGAAAGTCAGTAATGAGCGCGTCGAGGTCCATGTCACGAGCCATTGTCACCAGTGTGTTTCATCCCACGCAGAAACTCAGAGAAATCTGCGGCCTGCTTCGTGGAGAGTAAGCGACCCAAAGGGCTTTAACCCTCCCCAAGGGCCCTAACCGTCCCGTTGGGCCCGATTTTCGCCCTAACCCTGGCCCAGTCGCACGCGCTCATCCGCTGGATTCAGCAAATAGCTCCTTTGAATCCGCTCGACTCTTGGCACCAAAGGGCCGGTCGAAGAGGACTTCCCTGTCATTATTCCGGTGAGGTGAGTTGGGGATCCCGAGCCAGAGCAATCCAAAGCACCTGGTCCTCGCGGCCCTGGACCTTGACCCTGAGGGAAGGCAGCATTTCGGCGGTGGAGTAGGGTCCGGTCGTTTCCGGCAGGTGATCCGGTCGGTCGAGAAATAGGAGCACGGTCGCCGGCAGGGGGCGTGTCCTTTCAAAGTCGATGGGGGGCCCAAAGTACGGCTCCAAGAAACTAAACATGGCCCCTTGAAGGGGATCGTGGCCGGCGATGCTGGTGCCCTCGGGAACTCTTGTCTTCAGGTCAGCCAGCATGGCGCGGGTCGTAGGTCTTGCGGCTGGGCTGCGTTCGATGCACTTGGGCGCAAGCTCCGCCAGGGGCACTCCTAGTGCAGGTATCCATGTAGCGGCTAATGCGATTCCCATCAATCCAACGGCGACGGCTCCTGATACTTGTGCCAACTTGCGCCGAAGCCGTGCGGGTAAGTCCGGGCTCAACAAGCCCGGCAGGAATGCCACGATCAGGGGACCGAGGGCTAGCCGTCCATCCAGTGGACCTTGGCACCCCAAATAGAAAAGCACGATCAGTGGCGCCACCGCAGCCAAGCGTAGGGTCAACGCGCCTTGGACCTGTTTGCGCCGCAACTCACTCCAACTGCGCATGATCAGGAACAGGAAAGCGAAGCCGGTCCACAGCAAACCATCGATGGCAAAAAACCCGAGAGCCGAGATGTCGAGGCCGATTCCCAGGGACGAGCTGAAGTGGAGCACCCTTCCTAAGCTCGCTTCTCCATCAACCAAGCCCACCAGCAGGACCGCTGGCAGTAATCCCTGGAGCACACGCCAGCGCGGGGCTGCGGGGGTCGAACCGTCTTTCTCCATGGGCCAAGCCAAGGAGCAGGCAGCACACAATGGCGCAAGGGGATGAATCAGAAACGACAAGCCTGAAATCCACCCCAGCAATGTTGCGCCCGACTTGGAGCCGCGCGCCCCCGCCATTCCGGCTGCCGCGGCACTCACCCAAACCAACAACAAAAGCGCCTCCCGGTTCCAGCCCAAGGAACCCAGCAGCACGCCTGGTAGGAACTGCAACACCAGCCACGTGCTACAGGCGGCGTGCCAGTTCCTCCCCAGCATTTTGGCCAATGCGACCAAGGGTAAAAGGACGATCGTCGTGGCCAAGATTCCCGGCAGACGCAGCAAGAGCAACTGCAGTGGCCCGGTGCCTACCACCAGCCGAGCGATGAATGCGCTGAACGCATCTGCCTGGGCGAGGGGCGCGCCGCTCTGTCCGTCAGCCCAAAGAAGGGCCTCTTCCCCGCTCACGGGCCAAAAGGCCGCCCCGATCAACTTGATCAAGCTGACAAGGAGGACGAGGCGCAAGAGACGGTTTTGGATCATGGGGTAGCACCGCCCCAGAAGCGGGACGCCTAGGCCGACAGCCTAATGAAGTTCGGTACCAGGTACTGGGAGTACGGTACCAGATACAGATCCGCCGCATTCGATAGAAACCCAGTCGATGGACTGTACCTACGAAAGCGCCCCGCAGTGCGGGGCGCTTCGTTCGTTCCAGTAGCTTCGGGAGTGACTACCCCAGCAGTGTATTCGTCTTGCCTTCCAAGAGCCCCTTCAGGCGGCTCATCACATTGCTGTGAATTTGGCAGACGCGACTTTCCGTCAGGGAGAGCATCTCGCCGATTTCGCGCATGGTGTGACCCTCGCGGTAATACTGTTCGACGATAAAGCGTTCCTTGTGGGTGAGTGAGCGCGTCATATAGCGCATCAGGTCATCCTTCTTGATCTCGCCCATGGGGTCGATGGAAGTCTTGTCCTCGAGCACATCCATTTTCTCCATGGAGCTCTCTTCGTTCTGGTCTTCCCAGCGATCCGAGAGCGAGTACATGGACTTGGCGGTGGCCTTGCCAATCTCGATGGCCAACTCCGTGTGGTTCATCTCCAGAGCCTCGGCCAATTCCGCGTGGGTCGGTTCGCGGCCGTATTCGCCAGTCAGGCGTTGAAGGGTCTTGTCGATCTTGCTGGCCTTGAGGCGCACCAAGCGGGGCACCCAGTCCTGGGAGCGCAGCTGGTCTAGGATCGAGCCGCGGATACGGGTGGTGCAATAGGTCTTGAACTTAATGCCACGGTCCGGGTCGAAGCCGCGAATCGCATCCATCAGACCAAAGAGGCCAGCGGAGATCAGATCGTCCGCTTCGATGGATTTCGGCAGGGTTTGCAGCAGGCGCTCGGCGATGTACTTGACCAGCGGGTAGTGACGCTCCATCAGTACGTTGCGGACACGCTCAAGGTCAGTCTTGTTCTCGGTCTCCCGGGCGCAGCTATAAAGGTCCCAAAGGTCCTCGGTGACGACCTCTTCGATCGAACCCTTAAGGATGGCCTTGGCCTTCTTCATGGCCGAGGCTTTGGCCTTGGGTGACAGGGGCGGCTTGGGCACAGGAATTGTGCGGTTGCCTTGGGGGGTGAATTTCGTTTTGGTGTTGGTTGCGCTCATGATTGTCTCTCTCTTTCCTTTCGGTCTCTCCCTCAGTTCTTGGGGTTTGGCCCCTTAGTATTTCTTCAAAGCGTGGCAGGGCACGTCCAACCTTGCAGCCCCTTCCAAGAAGCCCAGCTCGATGGCGAAGGCGCAGGCTACGGGGATTCCCCCAACCCGTCGAATCAGCTTCAGGCTGGCTTCCATGGTTCCGCCAGTAGCAAGTAGGTCATCCACCATCAGGACTCGCTGTCCTTCAGCAGCGTCTAGGTGGATTTCGATTGTGTCCGTGCCATATTCGAGCTCATAGCTCTCAGAAGCGGTCTTGCAGGGCAGTTTCCCAGGTTTGCGAATCGGGATGAAGCCCTTGTTGACGTGCACCGCCAGAGCAGTTCCAAAGATGAAACCACGGGATTCGATGCCACAGACCAAGTCATAAGAAGCGGGGTCCACCATCTTGGCCATGTCTCGGATGGAGGCCGAGAGGCCGGCTGCATCTTTCAGCAGAGGCGTGATGTCCTTGAATATGATTCCCGGCTTCGGGAAATCGGGCACGTCGCGGATCAGGGGGTCGATCAAGGTATCAGCGTTTCAGGTAGAAAAAGGGGGCTGGCATCGTCCGTAAGTAGACGGGGCCACCTTCTCTCATCGGAGGCAAGCGGGTGAGCCTTGAGCCCGGCCTTTACATTTCTTCAGGGGCAGGAACGCCCAAAATACCTAACCCACTGCCCACAACTGTCTTACAGCTGTTTGCGAGGGCCAAACGAGCGCTGGTTACCCCCGCCTCTTGCCCCAGAACGCGACTTCGGGCGACCCAGGAGTTGATCATGCGGCAGAGGCCCAGGAGATACTGGGTGAGTAGGCTCGGCTCCGCGTCCGCCGCCGCCCGCACCAGCACCGCAGGAAAGCGTCCCAGTTCCAGGATCAGGGTCGATTCTTCGGCCACTGCTTCAAAATCGCATTGTCCCGAGCCTTCCCCGGCTGCCTCGACCTTGCGTCTGATAGAGGCCAATCGCGCGTGGGTGTACTGTACATAGGGTCCAGTGTCGCCCTCGAATGCCAGGACCTCTTCCCAGGTGAAGGCGATGTCCTTGACTCGTTCACGTTTGAGATCGTTGAAGACCACCGCGCCTACGCCGACCATTTCTCCCACCGCTTGGGGGTCCGGCAGATCGGCGTTCTTCTCCATGATGATTTCGGTCGCTCGGCGGGAGGCCTCGTCGAGCACGTCCTGCAGGAATACCACCTTGCCGGCGCGGGTGCTCATTTTGCCCTCCGGCAGGCGCACCATGCCAAAGTCGATGTGCTCCATGCGCGGCTCCCATTCGAGTCCCATGCGGTCGAGCACATGCTTGAGCTGGCGGAAGTGCAGTCGCTGGTCGCCGCCCACCACATAAAGGCAGCGCTCGAAGGAGTAGAGCTCCCAGCGATGGAAGACCGCGGCCAAATCCCGCGTGGCATAGAGGGTCGTGCCGTCGGTCTTGCGCAGAATGCAGGGAGGCAGGTTCTCGCCGAACTGCTTCAGGCTGACCACCAGCGCACCTTCGGATACTTCGGTGGTGCCGCTGTCCACAATGCGCTGGACGGTTTGTTCCAGGTGTGTCTCGTAGAACGCTTCCCCTCGCACCTCGTTGAATGTGACCCCGAGACGCTTGTAGACCCGGTCGAATTCCTTGAGGGACAGTGTTGTCATCTTGCGCCAAACAGCGCGTACGGGACCATCCACGCCGCTTTCTAGCTCACGGAAGGCTTCGGCAGCGGCCTCTTTGAGGCTCGGATCCCCTTCCTCTTCCTCGTGATAGCGCACATAGAGTTTCAGCAGGGTGGGAATGGGGTCGTTATCTAGATCCACGTCTCCGCCCCAGCGATCCAGGGCCGCGACCAACTTGCCGAACTGGCTGCCCCAGTCTCCGATGTGGTTGATGCCCACGGTGGTGTAGCCGAGGGCATCGTGCAGGCGCTGGATTGCTGCGCCAATCACCGTGGAGCGCAGGTGTCCGACGCTCATGGGCTTGGCGATGTTCGGGGAGGAGAGATCGATGACAATCGTCTTGCCCGCGCCCTGGTCGGAGTGACCATAGGTTGCGCCCGCGGCCAGGATGGACTCGATCACGCTCTTGGCCAGGCTTGGCCGGTCGATGCGGAAATTCAGATAGGGGCCG
>CALEMP010000002.1 GCA_937910685.1 uncultured bacterium | reverse complement strand
CAGAGCAAGCGACCCAGGGAACCCCCTAAAACAGTCCCACTACCCGGCCCTCTTCATCCAAGTCCACCGCCTTGTAGGCGGGCTTTCGACCCAGGCCAGGCATGGTCATGATCTTGCCCGCATAGGCAATCACAAAGCCCGCTCCGGCGGCCAAGCGCAGGGACCGGATCGGCAGGGTGAAGCCCGTGGGCCGGCCCTTGAGGCTGCCGTCATGGGAGAGGGAGTACTGGGTCTTGGCCACACAAATGGGCAGGTGGGCTCCACCTTGCTCCTCGATCTTCTTCAACTGGGCCTGAGCTTCGGGTTCCAGCTCCACACCGGCCCCGCCGTACTGCTTCTTCACCAGGATGCCCAGTTTCTCGATCAGGGGAGTCTCGGGTTCATAGAGCGGTTGGACATTGGCTTCACCGGACTCGGCAGCGTCAATAATTGCTTGGGCAATCTGCTCTCCGCCGGCGCCTCCCTTGGCGTGCACCTCGGACAAAAACGCACCGCGGGCACCACCGGCCATAGCGCGCTCCCGCACCAGTTCCAGCTCTTCATCCGAGTCCGTCGGAAAGCGATTGATCGCCACAACCACGGGCACCCCATGGGCGCGCACGTTGTCCAATTGAGCCTCCATGTTCGAGCAGCCTTCGCTCAAGGCATCGAGGCTTGGCTCCATCAATTCTGCAGGCAGGGGTCGGCCAGGTTTGACCTCATAGCGCCCCGAGTGCATTTTGAGGGCGCGCACAGTGACCACCAATAAAGCCGCGTCCGCCGGCATGCCACTCGCGGGCACCTTGATGGAGAAGAACTTCTCCGCCCCCATGTCCGCGCCAAAGCCAGCTTCGGTGATCACGTAATCGCAAAAAGTCGCGGCCACGCGATCCGCCACCACCGACGAGTTCCCGTGGGCGATGTTGGCGAAAGGTCCCGTGTGCACCAGAGCCGGGGTGCCCTCGGTGGTTTGCAACAGAGTTGGATCCAACGCTTTGGACAAGAGCGCCGCCATGGCACCGGCGACTCCGATTTGATCCGCGGTCACGGGCTGCTCCCCAAATGTCTCGGCCACGATGATGCGCCCCAGACGGGCCCGCATGTCGGGCAGATCCCGAGAGAGGCCCAGCACCGCCATCACTTCGCTGGCAGAGGTGATCTCAAAGCCGCTGGTGCGAGGCACCCCATTCAGCTTTCCACCGAGCCCCACGCGAATCTCTCGCAGGCCCCGATCATTCACATCCGCCACGCGCTTGATCAAGATCCGCTCGGGATCGATCTCATGGGGATTGTCCAGCAACACGGTGGTGTCCACCGCCGCCGCCATCAAATTGTGGGCCGCAGTCACCGCATGGAAGTCACCGGTCAAGTGCAGGTTGATGTCTTCCATGGGCAAGACTTGGCTGTGGCCGCCTCCAGCTGCGCCGCCCTTGATGCCAAACACGGGTCCCATAGAGGGTTGCCGAATGGTCGCGGCGGCTTTTTTCCCAAGGCGGTTGAGAGCCAAGGCCAAGCCAATCGTGTGCACGGTCTTGCCTTCTCCCGCGGGGGTCGGGGTGATGGCAGTCACCAGGATCGTTTTCACATCCGAGGAAGGCGGCGCCAAACCCAAACGATGATCGACCTTAGCCATGTAATGCCCATAGGGGGAGAGGCTCTCGCTGGGCACGCCCCAACGTTCGGACAACTCTGCTAAGGGAACCATGGGCGTGGCCCGGGCGATATCGAGGTCAGACTGCATATTGTTGGGAAGGTTGGATTTGAATCGAAGAGGTTTCCGTAGCACTCCCGGCAACGTCCGCTTATGCGGCGTGCATCCAGGTCGAGCATCCCTCGTGGGCTTTTCCAAGTGGTGCAGGGTATCACGGATGGAGAGGCTAGCGGAGTGACCGCCTGCTCGTTACCCGCCTGCCTCAGCGCCCCCATTTAGGCCTGGAGCAGATTCGCGGTTCCATTGCCCGACTCGTAAGCAGGCTGCCCGTGCTTCTTGGCGCCCCATTTGGACCGCCATGGCTATGATGTAACGTAGCCCAGCCGGTGCCCCCGCGAAGGTTGGGCCCAAACCCCAGGACCATGCCGTGAATACGATCTACTTCGACCACAATGCCACCACTCCTGTGGCGCCTGAAGTGACGGCTGCCATGTGTGAGGTTCTCGAAGGTGCGTGGCACAACCCAAGCGCTCGCTACCCCCGGGCAAAACAGATGGCCCTGCGAATCGAGCAGGCCCGGGCGCAAGTTGCGGGCCTTGCTGGAGTCTCACCAGGCCAAGTGATCTTCACCTCGGGGGGCACGGAATCCATCGCTACGGCCTTCCATTCCGCCGAACAGGACTGTTTTGCCAAAAAGACCGCGCCCTCGCGGGTGGCTACTTCCACGGTGGAACATTCGGCGGTCAAGGCCTGCGCCCAAGGCCTTGCGGACCGCGGTTGGCAGTCCCTTGCGATCCCAGTCGATTCCGCGGGCCATTTCAATCGTCCGCATCTATCCGCACTCTTGAGCGAGGGCCCCTGCTTTGTTTCCCTGCAAGTGGTCAACAACGAAACCGGCGTGATCAGTCACTTAGAAGGGATCAGCGAGGAAGTGCACAGGGCAGGAGGCCTGTTCCATTTGGATGGGGTCCAGGCTCCGGGGAAAATTCCCGTGGACGCGCAGGGCTGGGGCGCGGACTATCTTTCCCTGGCAGCCCACAAGTTCGGCGGGCCCAAGGGCATCGGGGCTTTGATCCTGGGGGCCAACGCACCCTTCGCCCCCTTGATGGCGGGAGGTGGCCAAGAGGAGGGCCGGCGCGCAGGCACGTTGAACACCGCGAGCATCATTGGCATGGGAGTCGCCGCCGAGCTTGCCGGTGCCCGTGGAACCCAGAAGCCAGGGGACAATCCCATGCCCGCACGCCAACAACGCTTGGAGACCGCCCTCTTGGCGGGGATCGAAGGGGCGTGGGTCAACTGCACGGAAACCTCACGGGTCAGCGCGACCACCAGCCTGACCGTGCCCGGACTGGAAGCACACCTGGTCTTGGCCTACCTCGACACCTTGGGAATCGAGGCCTCGGCCGGTTCCGCATGCAGCGCCACCCGCGTAGCCCCTTCGCCGGTCCTGCTGGCCATGGGCCACAGCGAGGCCGAGGCGTCCAGCACCCTGCGCCTGTCCCAGGGTCCCAGCACCACGGACGAAGAAATCGAGCGGGTGATCGCCGGCGTGATCGAGGCCACGAGTACTCTGCGGGCCCTCTCCTAGTCCCCCGGGGAGCAATTCGCGGGAAAGGTGCCGGCGACCCTGGGCCCAATAGGGCATTCCTGGGCTGCTGCCCCCAGGCGCGGATCCTCCCCCTCCAGCGCCGGGTGAGACCCCACTCCGGGCCCCGGAAACCTCGATTTTGCCCCCACAAGGGGCCCTCCCTCCCAAGATCTCTTCAGGGTCATGGGAATCCCTGCCGATGAGCTTCATCAGAGTCCCCCTGCCCAACGTAGCCAGGAAGGACCCCTGCCCCGCTAATCTAGCGGTGCCCCTACCCAAACGAGCTGCCCCATGCCTGAACCCGTCCGGACCCTCCGCATCAAGAAGAAAGGCCTTTGGCATCGCACCCACCTCGTGAACGACGGGGAGGGCGAACTTTTGGGACGCCTTTCGGTGCGCCGCAATCAATGGGGCCTGGTGGTCTCTGGGGAGTACCGTCCTGAAAAGGGCGAGGTCCTACGCATCCGCCGGGATCCCGGTCTTCTGCGAGGTCAATTCTCCCTCTGGAGAGAGGACGGCGAATGGCTTGGCTCCAGCCTGCGCTGGGCATTCTTTCGACGCCAAATCGACATCTTGACCGGCAGCAAACCCTACCGAATCGTACCCGCACGAGGGTTTAGCCGTGGTTGGCGTGTGATCGCCACCAAAACCGGCGAGGCCGTATCGATCCGGTTAGGCCTCGGCTCCACCGAGATCCAACAGCTCCGCAAGATCAATTTCGAACTGGTCCTGTTCGCTCATTTCCTCGGGAGTCTGACCCCCTGGGAGTGCTTCTGGCCCACGGCAATGGATGCCGAGGAGCGAGGCACCGGGAGCGCCAAGCCCGTCCGGGCCTGATCTCAACCAATCCCCCGATTCGAACTCCCTGGAAGAAAATTCCAGGTGATGCGTCCAAATAGACCTAATCCGCCGGCCCTAATAGCCCTTTCCGACCTCCCCCATCCCCATCATGCGACCGATCGTAGTTCTAGGCCTCGTGCTTGCCGCCGTGGCAGCCCTTTACTTTGCATTCCAGGATAACTCCACCACCACTCCTGATGCTCTGGGAGGCCCCGATACGTCCACGGAGATCTCGGAAGAGCCCAGCACCCCGCCCGCTGAGCTCGATGGGGAGATCATCAAGGAACGAGAGCAAATCGACGCCCGTACGGATGCGGTAGACCTAGAGACTCCCGATGCCGCCCCCACCAAGGCTGGCCTGACCGGGATCATCGTCGGCCTCGACGAAAAGCCTTTGCAGGGCGCCCGGGTAGTGCTCACCCGCCACGGTACGACCTCGTCCCTGTTCGTCGACCCCACTGCTGTG
>CALEMP010000001.1 GCA_937910685.1 uncultured bacterium | reverse complement strand
CCGGGGTGTCGCCATCCGGGGTGTCGCTGGCTTGACTCGCCCGATCGGATCCAGCCGATTCAGAGGGAATCGTCGCGGGCCCAGGGTGGGGTTGGATCTCGACCCAATCCCCATTGGTGGGGCCGGGAGAAGGTTCGGGCTCAGAGGAGCTAGGAGCTGATTGGCCAGCTGGTGATTGGCTCAATTCCTTGAGGCAACCCACCACACGCTCCTCCAGTCGAGCAAAGTCAAAGGGCTTGGCAAGCACACCAAGGACTTGGGGCAGGGAGGTCAAACGCTCTGTTGTTTCCGCGTTGAGGTAACCGGAAACCACCAGGGTCGGGGGCAGAATGCCCTCTTCGGCAAGACGGGGCAGTTCCACCAGTGCGGATTCGGCGCCCAAGTCCAGGTCCGAAAGCATCAGGTCGGGTTGACCCAGGGCCAAGACCTCACGGGCTTCCGAAAAGGAGTGGACCCCTTGCACGGAGAACCCACGCTTGCTCAAGAACCAGGCCAGGAGCTCGACGATCCGCTCGTCGTTGTCGACGATCAGAATGTCGGCACATTCCCTAGGTTCATTCTCGGAAGGCTTAGGTTCCGGGAGGGGATTGGCGCGGGCGGGGTCGTTGGCTTCTGGATCGCTGATACTCATAGGCACTCCCCCACAATAGGGCTGAAATCTCGCGGTTCAATCATCGCCGCCAGAAACCTTGGACAAGCGTCACAAGACAGATCACCAGCGCCCGGGCAAAACCCGACCAGACCCGCCCCTAGAGAGCCTCGTAGGGCGTCACCTCGTCGAAGGGCACTTCAACCTGCATGCCGCCCATTTTGCAAACCACCAGCCCCCGCTCTCGGTTGATCTTGTGGACCTGCACGCGCTTGCGGTACCTGGGCAAGTAAACCAGGGACCCCTTGCGCAGGCTGTCGATGAATTCCATCCGTCGCTGGGTCAGGGAAGCCCCTGAGAGGTCTGCCTTGAGGGTGTCGAGCACCTCCCCCATGGCCTTTTCCTGATCGCGTCCCAATTGGGGCAAGAGGGTCCGGGCCCGCTGGACCCCCCTGAGGGCCTCCCGCACCCGCTCCTCCAACCCCTTTTGGGCCTCGGATTCCAGTTGCTCGTTGCGCCGCTCGACCTTCTCCTTTTCATCCTTGAGGGCCCGGGCTTGCTCGCGCACCTCATCGTGCTGTTGCTCGGCGCTCTTGCGCACGCGCTCTGCCTCGACCCGCGCCCCGCGCACATCCCGAAACAGTTCGTCCAATTCCCCGTCCTTGCGGATGGTCAAGGCCTCCGCGCGCTGCAACACGTCCTCGGGCAGATTTAACCGGCGAGCAATCACTAGGGCATTGGATTCCCCGGGTGTGCCCAGCTGAATCCGATAACGCGGAGCCAAAGTCTCAAGGTCGAATTCGGTGCAGGCATTTTCCGCGCGACCGTGGCGGTAGGCAAATTCTTTGAGGCGGCCGATGTGTGTCGAGCAAAGGGTGGGAGTTCGCCGGCTCAATAGATTCTCCAACACGGCTGTGCCCAAGGCCGCGCCCTCTTCGGGATCCGTGCCTCCGCCGAGTTCATCCAACAAGACCAAACTGTGCTCATCCGCCAGGGCGAGGGCGCGGCCGATGCGTGCAAGGTGGCTGGCAAAAGTCGACAGGTTTTGGCGGATTTCTTGTTCGTCGCCGATGTCCGCCAAGACTCGATTGTAGAGCGGCACGGTGCTGCCCTCGTCTGCGGTTAGGGGCAGACCCAAACGGGTCAAAAGCGCAAGCAGGCCAGCCGTCTTAAGAGCCAGGGTCTTACCGCCGGTGTTCGGCCCGGTGATGATCAGCATGTCAAAGTCCGCACCCAAGCGTATGTCGATGCCTTGGACCTCGTCGATCTCGCCCCGGGCCACTTGCTCGATCAACAGGGGGTGCCGGGCATTGCGCAGGGACAGGGCTGAGGAGGCAGCCGGGTCTCCGGGGAGCAAGGGCACATGGGCATCGTGACGCCGGGCGAAACGTGCGCCGATCACCGCCAGTTCTAACTCCCCCAAACCTCGGGATAGACGGGCGATGGCGGGCTTGTGGTCCAGCACGCCCTGGGCCAGTTCCAGCAGAATGCGCTCTACCTCTCGGCGCGCGTCCCCGCGCACTTCCGCTAAGCGATTGCCCGCTTCAATGATCTCGCGCGGTTCGATGAAGGCGCTCTCGCCACTGGCCGAGCGATCGTGCAGGATGCCACGCACGCGCCCCGAGGACCGAGCGCGCACCGCCAGCACGGAACGGCCACCACGGCGGTGGACGGAACTATCGCTGAGCACCGCGCGCACGTTGGTGCGTCCCATGACCTCGCGCAGGCGCGCACTGATGAGCTTCTCTTGACTAGCCCCTTCGCGGCGCAGCCGGGCCAACAAGGGCGATGCGTCCGAGCGCAGTAGACCCCGGTCGTCGAGGGCCTCATCGAGGCGCAGGTGCAGACTGGTAAGAGTCGGGGTTTTCTCCAGCAAGTCGAGCCACAGTGGCAACTCGATGGGGTTTTGCGCCCCAGGTCCCGAGCGCTCTCCCAGCCAGGACTCGATCCGACCACGGGCCTCGATCAAGTCGCGCAAGCGTGCAAGGGTCTTTTCGTCGAACCCTCGCAGCCCCAGGTCAAAAGCAGGCACCAGATCGGTCAGTCCCGCCATGGGCGGTTCCAGATTGAATTCTGCCAAGGCCAAGGCTTCGCGCACACGGCCCAGGGCCTCGCGGGCATCGGCTTCGGAGCGTGGGGCCAGATTCCGCAACATGCGTCGGCCGAGACTCGAAGCGGCTTCCCGGGCGTACATTTCCAAGACCTCGTCGAGTTCAAGCACCTCGGCGGCAAAGTCCTCGCGACCAAGGGCGGGGCTGGGACTGGAATCGGGGGTGCTCATGGAACTGGGGTGCGCATGGAACTGGCGTCAACCAGCCCACGATACAGGGTTTTGGGCGCTGGGAACCATGGGCTTGGGAGTTGGCTCATTCGGGATCCAAAAACTCTTGGTCCGATGCATCACCTCCCTCTGGCTCCATTGAGCCACCTACTGCTAGAATCCTCAGCGCGAAACCGCCGGTCAGTTCCCTCGCCGGCTCCGCACCTCCCCCATGAGTAACCCCCAATCAGGCCGATTCGAAACCCGCGCGATCCATGCGGGCCAGCCCCACGAACCCGTCACCGGCGCAGTCATGCCGCCGATCTTCATGACCAGCACCTATGCTCAAAAAGCTCCCGGGGTGCCAGTGGGAGACTACGAATACAGCCGGTCGGGGAACCCCACGCGCACAGCGCTCGAGGCAAACCTCGCTGCCATCGAGAGCGGTGCTCGGGGGCTGGCCTTTGCCTCTGG
Organism: uncultured bacterium; assembly: GCA_937910685.1. GTDB lineage: Bacteria > Planctomycetota > UBA1135 > UBA1135. Next base: position 16,513 of record CALEMP010000001.1, on the reverse strand, counting down.
ATTGGCGGCCAGCCACACCTTGATGGCACGCCTAGAACCGGGAGACCATGTGGTGGCCGGGGACGACCTCTACGGGGGAACCTACCGCATCTTCACCAAGGTTTTTGAGCGCTACGGCATCAAGTTTACCTTTGTCAACAGCGGCAACGCCGAAGAGGTCGCCGCGGCCATGACCAGCCGCACGCGCTATGTGTACGTGGAAACCCCGTCGAACCCACTGCTGCGTTTGACCGACATCGCCGCCTGCGCCAAGATCGCCCACGATCACGGAGCACTGTTGGCGGTGGACAACACCTTTGCGACGCCTTACTTGCAGCGGCCCATCGAACTGGGTGCGGACATCGTTCTGCACTCCTTGACCAAGTACCTCGGTGGACACTCGGACCTTGTGGCCGGGGCATTGGTCACAAGCACAGACAAGATAGCGGACGAGTTGGCATTCCACCAAAATGCGTCGGGAGGAATCCTGGGCCCGATGGACAGCTTCTTGGTTCTACGCGGAATCAAAACCCTCGCCGTCCGCATGGACCGACATTGCACCAACGCCATAGCCGTGGCAAAACACCTTGAAGCGTCAGACTTAGTGGACAAGGTGCACTACCCGGGACTCGAAAGCCATCCGAGCTTTGAGCTCTGCAAGCAACAGATGCGCGCCCCCGGAGGCATGGTCAGCTTCGAACTCAAGGGCGGCGTGCCCGCAGGCGTTGCCTTTGCCACGGGTACCGACATCTTCACCCTGGCGGAATCATTGGGAGGGGTCGAATCCCTGGTGGAGACTCCCCCATCCATGACCCACGCCTCGATCCCCGCCGATGTGCGTCACGCCGCTGGCTTGATGGACGGACTTGTGCGCCTTTCCGTGGGCATCGAGCACGAGGCCGATTTGCTCAGTGATGTGGACCTGGCCCTGGCCAAGGTCGCGAGCATCTAGAGCTGGAACTCCGGGACTCAAGCCCGCTTGGGCGAATCCCCATAGCCGCCGATCCACTCACCCCGAGTGCTCCAGAGGCTCGGCTCAGGATCACCCTTGAGCGTCGCGCGCAGTCCCTTGCCTGCGGCATAGACCAGAAACATCAAGACCCCAAAGGGCCGGGTAAGGGGCGACCAGTGGTCGCGCACCAAGGAAACTTTGGCCTTGGTCAGAAGGGTCTCCTTGCGCACATCATTCGGGGCGCTGGCGCCCACTAGGTGCATGATCGTGGCATTAGGCGTGATCGCCGGCTGGACCCCGAGAGCGCGCGCACGCAGGCAAAGATCCGCTTCCTCGCCGTACATGAAATACTTGAGGTCGAAGCCCCCCAGAGTATTCCAGTCCTCCAGCGAGATCATCAAGAAACAACCAACCACGATGTCCACATCGCGCACGGAATCCCGCTGGAAGTCGGGCATGGACTCGGGATTGAAAATGCTTGAGTTTGGAAACATCGCGCGCAATCCGAATGCCATGCAAAATGCGCTCCAGGGGGTGATCCGATTCCAGCAGGATGCTGCGTTCAAGGTGCGGTCCCGAAACACCGTACGCCCGCCCCAAATGCGCGCCCCTGGACGCTGCAGAGCAAACTCCATCAAGTGATCAATGGCCCCGTCGAGCACTTCTGTGTCTGGGTTGAGCAGCAGGAGGAACTTCCCCCGGGCTCCTTCGGCCGCCATGTTGTTGGCCTTCGCAAAGCCCAGATTCTCATCCGAACAAATCAGCCGCAAGCGACCCGCAAGCAATGCCGCCTCTTCATGCTGAAAAGCCTCGAAGGCCTCGAAGGAACCGTCCCCTGAATCGTTGTCCACTAGGATCAATTCAAAATCCGTCGCCGATGTTTCGGCAAACACCGTGCGCAAACTGGCGAGGGTCAGGTCCCTGGTCTTGTAGTTGACCATCAGGATCGAAAGGGTGGGAGTCATGCGAGTTTTGAATGCCAGCGACGTGGTCGCCGGCATCCACCAGTGCCACTACTAGAAGGGAGAATCAGGAGATGTGGGAGGCGGGGCCTTGGGGGGCGCCGGAGTGGGACGGGCCAAGGGTTGCGCCTGTTGAGCCTTAGAAGCTTCCTCGGGGGCGGCCTTGGGCGGAGCCGGTTGACCCTGGTCCTGGACGGCGATGCGTTCGCGCATACGGCTGCCTGGCTTGAACTTAACTTGCCGTTGAGCGGGCACTTCCACCGGGGCGTTGGTGCGCGGATTACGGGCGATACGAGCCTCCCGGTGCTTGAGTTCGAAAATGCCAAACTCGCGAAACTCAATTCGATTGCCCTCGGCCAGGTCCCCGATGATCATGTCGAGCAGAGCCTGGATCACGTCCCGCGCGGCGGCTTTGGTCTGACCGGTCTCCTCAGCGATGCGCTGGACGAGTTCCTTTTTGGTGGTGGTGGTCGAAGCAGATGTCATGGTGGCCGAAGTTCCTGAGGAGCTATCCCCTCTGGGGAGAGCAGTTGATACCGTGCAATCCCTTGGGGCGCAAGGGATTAGGTCCGTTAGAGGACCCGGGGAGGCACTGGTTGGAGCCTCTTAGGCCGGACGTAACCCCCTTACTAGCAACAAGTTAGCTCCACTCTCGGGACTATTCAGCCGCAGACCGGAAATTTGCAAGGCCGGCGGCGGCGCAACCCCAAGCGGAGACGGGACTTAGGTCGAAGGCGGTAGGTCTTCCAGCTGCAGGGTGACCGGGCCATCGTTGACCAAAGAGACTTCCATTTTGGCCCCGAATTGGCCGGTCTCCACGGTCATACCTGCGGCTCTGAGGCACGCAACAAAATGCTCCACGAGGGGCTCGGCCAACTCCGCCGGAGCGGCTTGATCGAAGGAAGGTCGGCGCCCCCGGCGCCCATCGGCTGCCAGGGTGAACTGACTGATCACGAGGGCTCCGAGCCCCTGATCCAGGGCGCTTTCATTCATGCGTCCCTCTTGATCTGGAAAGAAGCGATAGGTCGCGAGCTTCGCCGCTAGGCGCTTAGCCTGGTCCGGACCATCGCCACGCAACACACAAAGAAGCACCATCATTCCGCGCCCCACCCGACCAATGATTTCTCCATCCACTTGAACCTGGGCGGAGTTGCAACGCTGAACGATGAGTTTCATGGGGAGAGCCTAACTGGGAGTGGGCCATGAGCACTGGGGCGAAGCCAGCTCATTCCTCGGGCAAACTCTCGCGCAGACGGGTCCCCGCCACCTGGGCGCGCAAGCCCTGGATCAATTCCGCAAGTTCGGTCCCCTCCCCCTCCCCCGCCACCTGCACCACCCGGTCCCAAGCCTCCGCCTGGACCAGCGGGTCTTTTGACACGAGCAATAAGGCTTCCTGCACCCGCGGCAAACTATTGGTGGGATCCGCGCGAATCGCAGCGGAGACCGCCCAGAGGGCTCCGTCTTCATCCCCGCTCTCGCTTCTGGCTACCGCCAAAAGGGTCAGCCGCCGGGGACGCTGGTGGGATTCGCCCTGAAGCCGATCCAAGATTTCGAGGGCACGCTCGGGATCCTGCGCCCCAAGGAAGAGGGCAGCGAGGTCCAAGGCAGCGGCCACCCGATCCGTGTGCCGCACCCGGGGATCTCCATCGCCCGCAATCAACCAACGGGCCAGGGCCGCGGCGGCAGCCGGATTGCCCTCCTGGGAGAACATCCAAGCCTCCAGGCGCCGGGCTCCCATGTGGCCAGGATGCGAGGCGAGGCAATCGGCCAGGGACTCCTTGGCACTGCGCCATCGGTACTGCTCGTCCCCCTCCAAGGCCAAGGCGGCCAGCCCCAAATGGGCATCTGCGCAGTCTGGATCCAAACCGATGGCCTGCTTCAACAAGGCCTTGGCTTGCTCCCTATCCGCGGTCAAGCGGGCGGCTAAAATCAACCACGTGGGCCGCGGATCGCGCTGGGCAAGCAAGAGCGCCGCGGCACCCATGGCCTCGGCCTCCCTAGGCGAACGCTCAAGCAAGAGATCTTGCCGATAGCTCAGCAGGTCAAGGTTGGTGGGATGAAATTCGATCAGCCCGGTGAGTTGCTGCAGGGCTGACTCGATCTCGCCGGCCCCGGCATCCCTGCGTGCTTGGGCAAAGCCCTCACGCGCCTCGGGGGAAAGGTCATGATAGGGACGCTGCCAACCCACCACCCAAGGCTTGGGGGCGGAAGCGCATGCCACGAAGAGTCCCACGGCGCCAAAACATACAAAACGCCCCAAGCGTAAGCGTAAGCGAGTCCCCATCACGGCAGCTGCACGGGTTCATCAAAAACCAGGCGGGGCCCGCGTTTTTCCGTGCCGTCGGGCGTGCGCCAAAACGCATCCCCCTCGGCGATCACCCGCACACTTTGGAAGGCCGGATTGATCAACACGGTAATTTCCTCAAAGGCGCTCAACTGCCAACGATCCAACTGCCCGCCCACTCGCTCGACATCCGCCGAAGGACGGGGCCGGGTGACTTGCAAGAGGCCTTCGGGTTGAGTCTTGGCTGTGCGCAGGAAGAACTCATCATCGGAACGCACCACCAAGTGATCCAACAACCCATGGGGTCCCTCGATCCGAATGCGGTCGGCCAGCAAGGTCGCCGGTTGCAAGAAGGCCTGGGTCCAGGGGCTGGGCACCGGCTCCTCGGCCAAGTACTCGGGGTTTTGCCCGAGGGGCGCGGGGGTCGACTCTGCCTGAGGCTGCAGCCCGGGCCCGGCGGAAGGGAACTCTGACGCTTTTTGAGGACCTCCCCCACAACTGGCCAAAAGTGCCAAGAGGACCAGTCCAATGGGGGTTTGATGCATGGAAGGTTGGTTCATAGTGGCGTTTCTCTTGGTGACAATTGTTCTGTGCGAGGTCTCTGGACAGGGACTCCTTAGCCTAAGTATCGGCAACATCCAAGCTTCAACGCAAGCCACAGGCGAGATAGGCTCGATCGCGCACACTGCTGGCCCGTTCCCGGGCACGCTCGGCCCCCAAAAGCAGGGTAGCGTCGAGGGCAGCGGGGTCGGCTAGGTACTCTTCAAAGCGCGCGCGGGCCGGGGCAAAGGTCTCTTCCCAAGCCTCGATCAGGCGCACCTTGAGGTGCCCGTAACCGGGTGCGTTCGCGCCACCTTCGCGGATTCTTCCGCGCCACTCATTCAGTTCCTTGTCCTCCAAAAAGAGGGCCAAGAAATCCACCAACAAGACCCCCGCGGGGTCCTTCGCCTCGGAGGGTTCCCGGGAGTCGGTCAAAATTCGCCCGACGGCTTTTTTGAGACGTTTGCCCGTCTCGAAAATCCAAAGGTCGTTGCCGTAGCTCTTGCTCATTTTCTCTCCGTCCGAGCCGGGCACCTTGGCCAGGGCATCGGTCTCGGGCAAGCGGTACTCAGGCCGCACAAAAACCTGACTGTCAAAGGCCGCGTTGAAGTGCCCAGCCATGTCTTGGGCCATCTCCACGTGCTGCACCTGGTCTTTGCCCACGGGCACGATGGTCGAGTCATAGGCCAGAATATCTGCAGCCATCAGGATCGGATAAGTGAAGAGCCCCACCGATGGCTTGATTCCCTTGGCGGTCTTGTCCTTGAACGAGTGCGCGCGCTCCAACAAGCCCATGCCCGTGACGCAGGACAAAAGCCAAGTGATCTCGGTCACTTGAGGCACATCAGACTGGCGAAAGAACACCGCTCGCTTGGGGTCAAGCCCCAGGGCAAAGTAGGTGGCTGCCATCTCGCGCACGTTCGAGCGCAAGGCCTCGGCGTCCTGCACAGTGGTCAATGCGTGGTAGTCCGCAATGAAGAAAAAGTGTTCACCGTCCTCCTCCTGGGAGGCCACGTGCTGGCGAATGGCGCCAAAGTAGTTGCCCAGGTGCGGTCGGCCACTGGGCTGAATGCCGGAAAGGAAAGTAGTCATGGGATTGCCTAGAGCCCGCAGTTCGGGGGCATTGGAAAAGCTGGCCCATAGTACCTATCCAATGGCCCAGATCCTTGCATCCTCGGGTCCACCTCGCGAGGATGTGACAACCATGGCGCGCCCCCCCCGCAATCGTAAGCCCTCGACCACCCGCTCACTACGCGGCTTGGCCATGGCTTTGCTCGGGTTCCTCGGCGCTTGCACCGCCCCTGGCCAAGACCTCCACCTTGCGCCCCTTTACACCCACATGTCCCTAGCGGGAGGCGACAGCGCCATCGAAGCTCTGGGAGGCGCGGCTTTGGCCCGCTGGGATCAAGAGACCAAGCGGCTGGACTATTGGGCCCTGCGCCCACTTGTTTCCTGGCAACGCCAGGGCGAAGGGCGCTCTTTCGCTTGGCTCTTGCCGCCCCTGGGGCAACGCTTCGAACGCCCAGAAGAAACCGTGCACCAGTTCCTGCCGATCCTGCGCCATGCACGGCAGTACCCGGAGGGTCAGCCCAGCTCCTATCAGTTCCTCATGCTGCCCGGGATTTACCTGGCGCGGGATGCGGACGGGGACAAGAAGAGCGCGTTCTTCATTTTCTATGGCGACACGGAGAACTTCCTCAGCTTCGACTCGGCCAGCTGGATTCTGTTTCCCTTTTACGCCCGCTTCGAGCGAGCGGGACGCACGACACACAACGTGCTCTTCCCGGTGATCCAATGGTCCGAAGGGACCGGGGGGAAATCCTGGCGCCTTTGGCCCCTCTATGGAGACCAGGGGTTTGAGGGCCGCTACCGGCGCAAGTTCTTCCTTTGGCCATTCTTCATGTGGCAGACCAATGATCTGCGCAAGGACGAAGAGTTGCACCAAAAGACCTACTTCTTCTGGCCCTTCTTTGGACTAACGGAGCGGGAAGAGTCCCGGGCCTGGACGGTCCTGTGGCCCTTCTTCGGCTACACCAAGGATGACCGTTCGGGTTTTTGGGCCTGGGACGGTCCCTGGCCCTTTGTGCTCTTCCAGGGTGGCGATCCCGAACGGGCCGTGCGCCAGCGGGTGGTCCCTTTCTACTCCTACTACAAGGGCGAAGGCCTGGAATCCACTTGGTATCTGTGGCCATTCGTCAACACCCGCAAGGAAACCTACAAGAGCCACGACCGCACGAGTTTCTCGGTCTTCCCATTTTTGCACGCCTGGAACCGCACGGATTCAGCCGGCCGCAAGTCTTCTTGGCGCAAGCTCTGGCCCCTGGTGCGCAACGCTAGGGATGAAGCCGGGGACACGGAAATGATCGCGTGGCCCGCGCTCAACCCCCTACGGCACTACGCCTTTATCGATGAACACTACGCCTGGCTGTGGGAGCTATACACCGCAGAACGAGCCTTTGATCAGGTACGGGTGCGCACCTGGCTGGGGCTCTACCGCGAGGAAAGCGACCGACACGAACAGCGACGATCGCTTTCGATGCTTTGGGCACGACGGGACTATTCCGATGAGGGCACGGATGTGCGCGAGATCTCGCTCTTCGCCGGCCTGATCCGCTGGCGCCAATCAGAAGGAAAAGGCGTTGAACTCCTGCGACCCTCCTTCCCAGGCCCAGGCTGGCCTGGAGATCGGGCTCCCAGCAGTCGGATGCCCCCGGGGATGGATGCCCAGAGCACCGCCCCGCAGGCCCCCCTCCAGCCGGTTCCGATCCAGCTTGAGGACAAGCCCGAATTGGAAACCTCCCCATCCCCCGAGGTCTCGACCCCCGATCTCGCGTCCCCGATTGACTAGGATCTCCCTGTGAATCCCGATTCTCTCCCCTCTTGGTGGCCGCTGCTCTTGACCGTGCTCTTTGCCGCGGCCCTGAGCCATGCGATTTGGAACAGCAATGGCCCGCGGGCTTTGCTGGAAGAAGCTGGTGCCCGGCTGGTTCTCTTAGCCGCAGTCTTTGCGCGCCTGCATCACCTCCCCAAACGCCGTGGTTGGCTCTTGATCCAAGTGCGCTCCGCCGCGATCGGCAACCTGCACGTGATCTCCCTGGTGGGAGTATTCATCGGAATGATCTTCGCCCTGCAAGCGGGCATTGAGCTCGCTCGTTTCGGACAACAGGATCAAATCGGTCCCCTGGTGGCCGCAGGCATCGCCCGTGAGATGGGTCCTTTCATCACCGCTCTGGTATTGGCTTCAACCTATGGTTCGGCCATGGCGGCAGAGATGGGCACCATGGCGGTGTCGGATGAACTCACCGCATTAGAAGTCATGTCCATCGACCGCATCTCCCTCTTGGTGCTGCCGCGGGTGGTGGCCTTGGCCATCGTCTGCCCCGCAATGACCGTCATCAGCGACATGGTCGGCATCATCGGCGGCGGGTTTGTGGCCAGCGCACAGTTGGGTGTTGGTTGGGACTTGTACCTCGACTCGGCCTTCACTTCATTGTCGGGCCTGGGTCAGACGATTCCCATACCAAAGGACGTGTTCGGCGGCCTGTTCAAGTCCTTTTGCTTTGGAATCGCAGTAGCCTTGATCTCTTGCGCCTCGGGGATCTCCGCAAGAGGTGGCGCCCTCGGCGTCGGACGCGCCACCAGTCGCGCGGTGCGTGACGCAACGATCACGATCATCGTGGCCAACTACTTCTTGACCTGGATGATTTACCGATGAGCGGCGACGGGTCAGCACCGGTAGTGCGCATCAAGGACTTGCACAAGTCCTTTGGTGACTTGCATGTGCTCACGGGCTTGAACCTTGAGGTCCGCCCGGGGGAATGCCTGGGCATCATGGGCGGCTCGGGCACGGGCAAGTCCGTGGCCCTGCGCCATGTGATTGGCTTGATGGAACCGGACTCGGGCACGGTAGAGGTGTTTGGCAAGGAGGTCGCCGCCCTCAGCACCAAGGAACTGCGCGCTCTTAGACGGCGAGTGGGCTATGTGTTCCAGGAGGGCGCCCTTGTGGGCTGGCTGACCGTGGAAGACAACTTAGCCCTGCCCCTGCGGGAACGTGGCAAGCTGAGCGAGCCCGAAATCCAAGAGCGAGTGGCGGAAGCCCTCGAAACCGTGCACGTGACCGGCGCCGGCAAGAATTTTCCCGCCGAAATCTCCGGCGGAATGAAGAAGCGCGTGAGCATTGCCCGGGCCTTGATCACGCGCCCGGAACTGGTGCTCTACGACGAACCCAACGCGGGGCTCGACCCGGAAATCTCACGCTCGATCAACGCCCTCATGCGCGAGGTCTCGGACAAGCTAGGGGTCACCTCCCTCGTGGTCGAGCACCGCATCGAATGCCTTCAGAGGGTCGCGGACAGAGTCCTCTTCGTTCACGAAGGCAAAGTCCTGGTGGACGAACCCACCGAGGCCTTCTTTCAACCCAGTCACCCGCGGCTTCGAGCATTTTTGGGCTATCAACAGGAACCAGCACGATGAACAAGAAAATCAACAACGCCACCAACAACGCCGTGCTCGGCCTCTTTTTCGTGGGAGTCATCGCCGTCTTGTCTTGGTTCACCCTGTTCCAGAGTGACTTTTCCATGGGTGGTGAATCCGGTAAGGGCACGGTCTGGTTTGCCAACGCCGGGGGCTTGCGCTCCGGCGACCCCGTATTGGTGGCTGGCGTTCGCTGGGGAAAGGTAGAGAAGGTGACCTTTGACGCCACGATCAGTGCCACTGAGCGCCGCATTCAAGTGGAACTCACCCTCGATGCGCCGGTGCAGCTCTTTACGGATCACGCCATCACCATTTCCGATGCCACGGTCTTGGGGGGCAAGAACCTATCGATCGAGCCGGGTAGCCCTCTCAGCAAACCCTTCGAAGGCGAATGGATGGGGACCACCCGCCCGGATGTCCTCTCGACCCTAGGCTCCGTGCTGGAAGAAAACAGGGAAAGCCTGCGCGAGGCGGTCGACGGCCTGGCCGAGGTCGTCCGTAATATTCAGGACGGAAAAGGAGTCATCGGCGCTTTGGTCACCGACGAGGCCCTACGCCAATCCCTCGGCGATGCGGTCAGCAGTATCGAGGGCACATTCTCCCAACTAGAGGAGACTTCCCGGCAAATCAACCGGGGGGAAGGCACGATTGGTCGCTTGATCTTTGATGCGGCCCTCGCCCAACGGATCGACAACGCCAGCGCCAGCATGGAAACCCTCTTGGCAGATGCCCAGCAGGCCATTACGGAGGCCCGCGAGGGCAAAGGCACGATTGGAGCACTCTTGACCGACGAGGTCATGGCGGAGGACCTGCGCGCCACCCTTTCGGATCTCGCAAGTGTGACCGGGCGCTTAGCAGACGGTGAAGGCACCATCGGTAAGTTGCTCACTGATCCCAAGATTGCTCAAGACATCGAAACCTTGACCGACGCCTTGGCCAACGGAGACGGAACCCTAGGGCGCTTGATCTTGGAACCCGAGGTCTACAACAACATGCTGTCGATCACCGACGACATGAAGACCTTTTCCAAGGCATTGGCCAGTGGCGAAGGCACGATCTCTCGCATGGTCTATGACGACACCCTGTACTTGGAAATCGACCGTGCCCTGGGTGTGCTCACGGGAACCTTGGAAGAGGCTCGGGAAGCAGCGCCTATTTCGACCTTCCTGAACGCGATCTTCTTGGGCTTCTAGGAAGAGCCCCGGCGGACCAAAAGCCCCTGCCCAGTCTCTTCACACGGTAAGACCCTGTTCAGGCCTGCGGGGGCAACAAGCGCTCCACCCATTTGCCGATCATGTCGGCTTCTAGGTTGACCCGGTCCCCCACCTCAAGATCCCCGAGGGTGGTCAGTTCTAGGGTCAAGGGAATCAGCGCCACATGAAAGCGCCCGTCGCTGGGCGAGATCACGGTCAAGCTCACCCCATCGAGGGTCACGCTCCCCTTTTCCACTAGGTAGCGATCCTGCCCCGTGTCCGCTTGGAAGCTGATCTCGCAACCCCCGTCACCGCTTGCCTGAATCTCCACCACCGTGGCGCCCCCATCCACATGGCCACTGACCAAATGCCCATCGAGGCGGGCATCCAACTTCAAGGCACGTTCGAGATTCAAATGCTGGCCCGGCTTAAGGCTGGCAAACCAGGTGCGGTCCACGGTTTCGGCGGAGAGGTCGAAGATCATTTCGCCCTGCTCTCCGAAGGCCGCCACGGTCAGACAGGTTCCGCTCACCGCCACCGAGTCTCCCAAGCCCACATCCCAAGCGCCCTGCTTCCCGTGGACCTCCCCGGAGCTGGGAGCCCCGAGGGTCAGCCTGAGTCCAGTCCCCTGGGACTCGCAGGCAAGGACGGGAACGGCGGCTTCGATGATTCCGGTGAACATGGTCTGGGGGAGGGGGTCTGGGGGAGAGGGGCTGGTTGGGGTGGCGGGATTGAACCGGGCTCCAGGGCAGCGACCCAAAGAGGCCGCCAGAGCCCAGAAAAAAGGTTCTTTTGGCGCGACACAGGGTACCGGGCCACGGGTGCCTCTCCCAGCCCCCGTAGGCCTCCAATCGAGCCAAAACCCGCCCCCAGGGGGGTTCCCGTCGGGGGGCACCTCTCCGGGGGTCATCCAACCCCCGACTCGATGCCCTCGAGCCGCCCCAGGGGGGGGGACCAGATGGCACCTTATGGAGCCAAAGAGCCCCTAGTCGCTTGACCTTCGGGGGCCTCCTGTCTACCCTGCCGGGCCATTTACCCCTGGGCAAGTGCCGCTCTTTACCATTTTATCCCTCTTTCCTGAGGCCATCGAGTCCTACCTCACCGTCGGTGTGTTGGGCTTGGCGGTCAAAAGAGAGCTGATCCAAGTTCAAGTCGTGGACTTCCGCGACTTCTCCCGTGACCGCCACCGCACCGTGGACCACCGCCCATTCGGCGGCGGCCCAGGTATGGTGCTTAGACCCGAACCCGTGGTCGAAGCAGTCGAGTGGGTCGAGGAACGATACGGCCCCCACCGCCGCGTAGTCCTGGACCCGGCAGGCACGCCCTTCGTGCAATCCCATGCCAAAGCCATGGCGACTGCGGAGCGCACCCTCCTGCTGGCTGGACGCTACGAAGGTTTCGACGAACGACTCTTGCAGTTGCTCGACTTCGAACCCTTCTCCATTGGCGACTTCGTGTTGGCCGGCGGCGAACTACCGGCCCTCTGTCTCCTGGAAGCAGCCGCACGTTTGGTCCCCGGAGTCCTAGGCGACGAACGCTCCGCTGAACTGGATTCCTTCTCCGACGCCAAAACCTTGGATCACCCCCATTTCACCCGTCCGCGCGTGTTTAGGGGACTTTCGGTCCCAAGCGTTTTGCTCACAGGAGACCACGCCGCGATCGATGCATGGCGCCAGAAAGAGGCAAACAAAAGAACTAAAGAACGGCGGCCGGATCTCGACGATCCAAAAGGCGCCTAAGCCTCACAACTCAAAGAACACGAGTTGCTCCCCACGGAGTAGCTCAGACCGCACGCCACCGGCGCGCACTTCAATCCGAAAGCAACGACTACCACGCATCCGCGTGGCTCATCAACCCCCAGCGCGGCCCCAGGGCGCAATCAAGCATGGACCTCATCGACACGATCGAAAAGGAACTCGGCAAATCCGAGAACGAACTTCCCAACCTGCGCGCAGGCTGCCAAGTGGATGTGCACTACCTGATTCGCGAAGGCGAGAAGGAACGCGTCCAGATTTTCAGCGGTATGGTCCTCGCCGTCCGCGGCCGAGGCATCAGGCGCTCGATGGTCGTGCGCCGCATCGTCAAGGGCGAGGGTGTCGAACGCATCTTCCCCATGCACAGCCCGCGGGTCAAAGACATCGTCATCACCCGCCGGGGTGATGTACGTCGCGCCAAGCTCTATTACCTGCGTGATCTCACAGGCAAGAGCACCCGGGTCAAGGAATTCCTCGGGGATAAGGCCCGTAACGTCCGCGAGTTGGAAAAAACCCGCCGGGCCAATCTGGCCGCATCCGAAGCCGAAGCCAAAGCCGGCGAGGAGGCCTGAGCCCCTCGGGCTGGACTCCTGGTTGGACCAAAAGGTCCCCCCGCCACCAGCCCTGCATTTCAATCCCGGCCCGTAGCCCCTATTGTGGGGGCACGGGCCGGCCCCTTGAAGCCCACAGACGATTCCTCCCGCTCCAGGCCCCCACTCCAGCCCCTCACTATGGGCCCAGAGCGGCACCCGGATCCCGCAAAGCCGCCACAACCGACGCCCACTCAGCCCCTTTTCCGGGTCTGGGTACGACAACAAAACAGCCGCAGGTCCAATCCCTGTAGGCCCCTTTAGAGATGGTCGAAAAAATCAGCCGCAAGGTCACCTTCATCCTCGGGCTCGCCGCCCTTTCCCTTATCTCCCTTTGGGCCTTGGGCTTCCGCATGGGGCTCGACCTCGAAGGCGGCACGCGCTTGGTCTACTCGATCGACTTCGACAAGGCCGCTGAGGAAGGCGCCATTAGCGAGGCCGAGCTGGGCAACCGCGGGCAGTTGATGGACGACCTAATCACGATTTGGCGCGAACGTATCGACCCGAGCGGCGTGCGTGGAGCAACGATTCGCAGCGAAGGCTCGAACCGGGTGGTCATCGAATTGCCCGGCAGTGCTTCCTCCGTGGGTCGGTCAGTGGCCACAGAGTTGGCCGAAATAGGCGCCTCCGATGCGGCGGCCTTGATCCTTTCGGGCGACGAAGCCTTGCTCAACTCATTCCCGGAAGCGGGGGGCTTGATCGAAGTCGCCGGCGAGAACATTCGCTACGGCATCCGTCGCAATGAAATCCTCTCGGATCTGACCCGTGGCCTAGACGGGACCCAGCGCATGGAGCACCCGGCCGGTGCCCTCGTCATCCTCAAGGCCTCAGACCCCTGGCGTTCACGTATCGAGAACACCGGGCACATGAACTTCTACATCGAGGCGCTCTCCTCCGACCTGATCGATGCAGACCCTGCCCTTTCCACCGACATCGAAGTGGAACGCGTGGCGGTTGCTGCCTGGATCGACGGGCATCCGGACGTGCCGATCACCGAGTACAACCGCATCCTAGCGGGGCGCACAGGAGCCGCTTCGCGCCTGCGCTACTTCCCCCGCCGCTCCACCATCGAAAACTTGGAGACTCCCCTGGCAGACCGACTGCTGGCTGTGATTGTCGAAGAGGATTCAGCCTGGCGCTTTGAGGGTTCCGACCTGCGCACGGTCTTCCAATCCGTGGACAGTCTTGGTTTCCCCGCCGTGGGCTTCGAGATGATTGCGCCCAAGCAAAACGACTTCGGCGACTTCACCGAGGATCACAAGGACAAGATCATGGCCATCGTGATCAGTGGTGAAATCGCTTCCGCCCCGACAATCGAGGATAAGCTCCCCGGCCGCGGCGTGATCAACGGCGGACGAGGCGGCTTCACCAGCAAAGAGGTCCAGGACCTGATTCAGGTGCTGCGCTCTGGTTCCCTCAAGATCGCACCGACCTTTGAACAGCAAGAGACCGTGGGTGCAACCCTCGGCCAAGACTATGTCAAGCGTGGCACGACCAGTGCTCTGATCGGCCTGGTCGCGGTCTTGATCTTCACCATGTTCTACTACCGCCGACTGGGCGTCGTCGCCGCCGTCAGCCTGTTGTTCAACTTGGTGATCTTGATGGGCGCCATGTCCTTCATCCGCGCCACCCTGACCCTGCCCGGCGTGGCAGGGATCATCCTGACCGTCGGTATGGCGGTGGATGCCAACATCCTGATTTACGAACGTATCCGCGAGGAACAGGCCAGGGGACGCAAGCCCCTGCAGTCTGCCCGGGATGGATTCGCCAACGCCTTCTCGACCATTGTTGACGCCAACGTGACCACATTGATCACCGGCTTGATTCTGATGAAGGTGGGCACCGGCCCCGTGCGCGGATTCGCCACCACCCTTTCGATCGGCATCATCACCTCGATGATCTCCGCCTTGATCCTGACCAAAGTATTGGTGCACTTCCAACTGAAGAGTGGCAACGTCAAGACCTGGTCCATGCGGCACTTTGTCGGCAAAACGAGTATCAAGTTCATGGCCAAGCGCAAGGTGGCAGCGATTGCTTCCCTGGTCCTCTGCAGCGCCAGTCTCTTCGGCTTCATGCAGACGCCGAACAACGAAAAACTAGGCATCGACTTCCTCGGCGGTACCACCATGCTGGTGCGCGTTGCTGACCCCATGGACAGCTCCGCCATGCGCGAGAAGTTTGATCCGGCCAAGAACCCTCTGCTTGGGCAAGAAACGAATTTCACCAAATCGGTGGAGATCACCCCGATCTTGAACTCCGAAACCGACGGGGGCTTCACCTCCTTCCGCTTGACATCCAAGTCAAGCGACGAAGAAGGAAACAGCACCTCCCTGGCCAACATCCGCACGGATGTAGAAGGCTGGCTGCAAGATGTGCTGCAAGGAGGCCCGGTGGAAGATTTGGCTGTGACGGGCAACACCGCCAGCGGTGTCTTGTTCTTCGAACACTCCCACCCCGACGCTGAAGTGACCCTTGGCCTAGCCAAGGTCGGCATTGAAGACGCCACGGTGACCATCAACGAAGACGGCACCGCGAACTTCACCGGTACGGTTGCCGGGGGCACGTCGGTCGACAACCTGGCCGAGCGCCTGCAGTTGGATCTGGCCCAATACAGTGACGAAGCGGGCAACCACTTCAACCTAGCCTCCCCCATCGGCGAGCTCAACAGCGTGGGCGCCCAAGTGGTCAGCGAGTTGCGCGACCAAGCGGTTCTGGCCATGCTGCTGTCCCTCTTCGCTGCGGTGATGTACATCCGCATGCGTTTCGCCGAGTACAGCTATGGCTTTGCTGCGGTGATCGCCCTGGTGCACGATGTGATCATCGCCCTAGGGGCTGTGGCCCTGGCGATTTACACTGGCCTAGTCCAAGTGGAAATCAACCTAGCCATGATCGCGGCCTTCTTGACCATCATTGGTTACTCCCTCAACGACACGATCGTCATCTTCGACCGTGTACGCGAGAACTTACCACGCATGAAGGGCACCCTCAGCGAGGTGCTCGATGTGTCCATCAACCAGACCCTGTCGCGTACCCTTTTGACGTCCTTGACCACATTGATCACGGTCAGCCTGCTCTTCGCTTTCAACGCGGGAACCGGCAACGTGATCGAGGGCTTCTCCTTTGCCCTGATCATCGGAATCATCTCGGGAACCTACTCCACAGTCTTCATCGCCTCCCCGGCCCTGCACTGGTTTGAAACCAGGCGCATGGCCAAGCTGGATGGCGCCGAAAAAGGTGAAGCAAAGACTCCGGTTTCGGCCGGCGCCTCTTCCTAAGGACTGAACCAAAGGCTCTTCGGGAATGCGTCTGCTGCTGGGACTATTGATTTTGGGCGGCCTCTTTCTAGTGGCTGCGAATTGGCAGGAGAACCTGCGGTCGAGCGTCCTCAAAACCAGACGGTTGGAGCGCGGCATCCCCTCCCACGTGGACACCACGGTCAACGGCGAAGACGGTTGGGCAACCCTGGTGCTAGGTGCCCCTAGCGGGGCGAAAAGCATCCGGCCCAAGAATGCCGCCCCCCCTGAATCCATCACCCGGGATCCAGCCCCGGAGCCCGTCACCCCTCAGCCGCTCCCCCCCACAATCCAACCGGACCAAGAGCGCACGATCGCCCCCCGCGACTCCCTCAGCCGCATCTGCGAACAGCATTACGGCACGAGCCGCCCCCGCCTGGTCCAAGCCCTCGCCCGCTACAACGGCCTCAGCTCCCCCAACCAAATCCGCGTGGGAGCAACCCTTCTGCTGCCGGACTTGGACCTGTTACAGGGAGATTGACGGTTCCCCACC